>NZ_CP008852.1:5112500-5115410 GCF_000725345.1 Pelosinus sp. UFO1 | reverse complement strand
GTTTGCGGTACGGGCACCCACAGCCTCGCTAGAAGCTTTTCTTGACAGTGTGGGATCAGTAAGTTCATCGCTATCGCTAGCAACTCCCCGTCACTCCTCAGGCTATACGTTTAGCGGATTTGCCTACTAAACACCCTACAAGCTTAGACGCATTTCTTCCATTCATGCGATTACTTACCCTTCTGTGTCACTCCATCACTCAAACGGATGTGGGTGGTACTGGAATGTTTGCCAGTTGTCCATCGCCTACGCATTTACGCCTCGGCTTAGGCCCCGACTTACCCTGAGACGACGAGCGTTGCTCAGGAAACCTTAGGCTTTCGGTGGACAAGATTCTCACTTGTCTTTTCGCTACTCATACCGGCATTCTCACTTCTATATACTCCACAGCTCCTTACGGTACTGCTTCAAAGCGTATAGAACGCTCCCCTACCACTTGTAACAAAGTTAAAATCCATAGCTTCGGTTCCGTACTTTAGCCCCGGACATCTTCGGCGCAAAACCTCTCGACCAGTGAGCTATTACGCACTCTTTAAATGGTGGCTGCTTCTAAGCCAACATCCTGGTTGTTTCTGAAGTTCCACATCCTTTGCCACTTAGTACGGCATTTGGGACCTTAGCTGATGGTCTGGGCTGTTTCCCTCTTGACTACGGGTCTTATCACTCGCAGTCTGACTCCCAAGGTCCGAGTACAGCCATTCGCAGTTTGACAGAGTTCGGTAACCTATAAGGCCCCTAGCCCAATCAGAGCTCTACCGTCTGTACTTATTTCTTGAGGCTAGCCCTAAAGCTATTTCGGGGAGAACCAGCTATCTCCGCGTTCGATTGGCATTTCACCCCTATCCACAACTCATCTCAAAACTTTTCAACGTTCACGAGTTCGGTCCTCCACGCAATTTTACCTGCGCTTCAACCTGGCCATGGATAGATCACTGCGGTTTCGGGTCTACAACAACTAACTATTCGCCCTATTAAGACTCGCTTTCGCTGCGGCTCCACATCTTCTGCTTAACCTCGCTAGTTACTGTAACTCGCCGGTTCATTCTTCAATAGGCACGCTGTTGACCACATAAGGGTCTTCAACTGCTTGTAGACATACGGTTTCAGGTTCTTTTTCACTCCCCTCCCGGGGTGCTTTTCACCTTTCCCTCACGGTACTATACGCTATCGGTCGCCAAGGAGTATTTTGCCTTGGAGGGTGGTCCCCCCTGCTTCCCACAAGGTTTCACGTGTCTCGTGGTACTCTGGAACTCGGCCATCTTGCTCTGCTTTTCGTCTACGGGACTGTTACCCCCTATGGTCTACCTTTCCAGGTAGTTCGACTAAGCCTGACTCGAATTATGCCGGTCCTCAACCCCGAATCAGTAAACTGACTCGGTTTGGGCTCTTCCCCGTTCGCTCGCCGCTACTTAGGGAATCTCACTTGATTACTTTTCCTCTGGGTACTTAGATGTTTCAGTTCCCCAGGTGCCCTCCTCATACTCTCAGGTATGGGTAACAGTGCATTACCACTGTTGGGTTTCCCATTCGGAAATCTAGGGATCAAAACCTGCTTGCGATTCCCCCTAGCTTATCGGAGCTTACCCCGTCCTTCATCGGCTCTTGGCGCCAAGGCATCCACCGTATGCCCTTATTAGCTTGACTTATGTCTTGCTAATCGACTGCTCATAAATGAACAATCATTAGTGGTGTACAATCCCAAAGGATCATACGTTTTTTAAAAAATCCTAACATGCTCGGTAATCACCCTAATATTGCTATTAGAATTATTACTTTGCTTTCTTCTGTGCAGTTTTCAAAGAACATATAAGGTACTACATTTCCTATCACTACAATTTCTTGTAGCAACAAGGACGTATTCCCTCAAAACTAAGCAATGTAAGTAGATGAACAACCAGATGTGTCGACCTTGGATTAGAACCATGTATTTCAATGATTCAAATCTCCATAGAAAGGAGGTGATCCAGCCGCACCTTCCGATACGGCTACCTTGTTACGACTTCACCCCAATCACTGATCTCACCTTCGACGGCTGGTTCCATTGCTGGTTACCTCACCGGCTTCGGGTGCTCTCAACTTTCGTGGTGTGACGGGCGGTGTGTACAAGGCCCGGGAACGTATTCACCGCAGCATGCTGATCTGCGATTACTAGCGATTCCGACTTCATGCAGGCGAGTTGCAGCCTGCAATCCGAACTGAGAGCTTGTTTTTGGGTTTGGCTTCACCTCGCGGCTTCGCTACCCTCTATTAAAGCCCATTGTAGTACGTGTGTAGCCCAAGACATAAGGGGCATGATGACTTGACGTCATCCCCACCTTCCTCCGTGTTATCCACGGCAGTCTCCCATGAGTTCCCGCCATTACGCGCTGGCAACATAGGATAAGGGTTGCGCTCGTTGCGGGACTTAACCCAACATCTCACGACACGAGCTGACGACAGCCATGCACCACCTGTCTATCTGTCTCCCGAAGGAGAACTTCCTATCTCTAGGAGCATCAGACGATGTCAAGCCTTGGTAAGGTTCTTCGCGTTGCGTCGAATTAAACCACATACTCCACCGCTTGTGCGGGCCCCCGTCAATTCCTTTGAGTTTCAACCTTGCGGCCGTACTCCCCAGGCGGGGTACTTATTGCGTTAACTCCGGCACTGGAGGGGTCGATACCCCAACACCTAGTACCCATCGTTTACGGCCAGGATTACCGGGGTATCTAATCCCGTTCACTACCCTGGCTTTCGCGCCTCAGTGTCAGACACAGTCCAGAAAGTCGCCTTCGCCACTGGTGTTCCTCCTAATATCTACGCATTTCACCGCTACACTAGGAATTCCACTTTCCTCTCCTGCACTCAAGAATAACAGTATCCAAATGCTTCACGGGGTTGAGCCCCGAACTTTAACATCAGACTTATTAT
>NZ_CP008852.1:5025000-5102500 GCF_000725345.1 Pelosinus sp. UFO1 | reverse complement strand
TGAGCTAATTCCCCATAATAACATACAAAGAGGATATATATTATCACGCCTGCTTACTTCATTCGGCAGGCATGTTTTTGTATTCCCTCAAAACTAAGCAATGTAAGTAGGTTGTAATACTACAGCAAGCACATAAGCTCCGTCTAGTATATAATGCCAGATGCGAACGACCTTGGATTAGAACCATGTATTTCAATGATTCAAATCTCCATAGAAAGGAGGTGATCCAGCCGCACCTTCCGATACGGCTACCTTGTTACGACTTCACCCCAATCACTGATCTCACCTTCGACGGCTGGTTCCATTGCTGGTTACCTCACCGGCTTCGGGTGCTCTCAACTTTCGTGGTGTGACGGGCGGTGTGTACAAGGCCCGGGAACGTATTCACCGCAGCATGCTGATCTGCGATTACTAGCGATTCCGACTTCATGCAGGCGAGTTGCAGCCTGCAATCCGAACTGAGAGCTTGTTTTTGGGTTTGGCTTCACCTCGCGGCTTCGCTACCCTCTATTAAAGCCCATTGTAGTACGTGTGTAGCCCAAGACATAAGGGGCATGATGACTTGACGTCATCCCCACCTTCCTCCGTGTTATCCACGGCAGTCTCCCATGAGTTCCCACCTTTACGTGCTGGCAACATAGGATAAGGGTTGCGCTCGTTGCGGGACTTAACCCAACATCTCACGACACGAGCTGACGACAGCCATGCACCACCTGTCTATCTGTCTCCCGAAGGAGAACTTCCTATCTCTAGGATCATCAGACGATGTCAAGCCTTGGTAAGGTTCTTCGCGTTGCGTCGAATTAAACCACATACTCCACCGCTTGTGCGGGCCCCCGTCAATTCCTTTGAGTTTCAACCTTGCGGCCGTACTCCCCAGGCGGGGTACTTATTGCGTTAACTCCGGCACTGGAGGGGTCGATACCCCCAACACCTAGTACCCATCGTTTACGGCCAGGATTACCGGGGTATCTAATCCCGTTCACTACCCTGGCTTTCGCGCCTCAGTGTCAGACACAGTCCAGAAAGTCGCCTTCGCCACTGGTGTTCCTCCTAATATCTACGCATTTCACCGCTACACTAGGAATTCCACTTTCCTCTCCTGCACTCAAGAATAACAGTATCCAAATGCTTCACGGGGTTGAGCCCCGAACTTTAACATCAGACTTATTATCCCACCTGCGCGCGCTTTACGCCCAATAATTCCGGACAACGCTTGCCACCTACGTATTACCGCGGCTGCTGGCACGTAGTTAGCCGTGGCTTTCTTGTCAGGTACCGTCATTACAACACATTATTCACATATCGCACATTCGTCCCTGAAAACAGAGTTTTACGATCCGAAAACCTTCTTCACTCACGCGGCGTTGCTCCGTCAGACTTTCGTCCATTGCGGAAGATTCCCCACTGCTGCCTCCCGTAGGAGTCTGGGCCGTGTCTCAGTCCCAGTGTGGCCGTTCATCCTCTCAGACCGGCTACTGATCGTCGCCTTGGTGAGCCATTACCTCACCAACTAGCTAATCAGACGCAGACCCATCTTCTAGTGGTAGCTTATAAATAGAGGCCACCTTTAGTATGTGAAACAGGCGTTTCACATACAACATTCGGTATTAGCACCACTTTCGCAGTGTTGTCCCCATCTAGAAGGTAGGTTGTCTACGCGTTACTCACCCGTTCGCCACTAAGATTCCATTGCTGAAATCTCCGTTCGACTTGCATGTGTTAGGCACGCCGCCAGCGTTCGTCCTGAGCCAGGATCAAACTCTCCAATAAATTATATTAGAGAACCTTGATGGCTCTTTAAAAAACTAGCTTTTTGTCAATCTCACCGAAGTGGACTAACTTTGTTTTGTACTCAAACGAGTACCGCACATCTGGCTTATTTTAACCTTACTTACATTGTTTAGTTTTCAAGGAACATCATGCCGCTTGTGGCGACTCACTTATAATATCACAACCGTTAACACCATGTCAATAATATTCATTAAAATTTTATGACTTTTTTTGATATTATCTAAACCTTGGAATACCTATTTATAAAACCAGAGCGGGAATTCATAGGAACTCCCGCTTTTGTCCTTAGGCAACAAATAGCTTAAATAAGATCAGTAGGATAACGCCTGGCAGACCTAAAAATCCAGCAATCAATGCCGTAATTGGGTTAATTGCAATATTAAACCCAATATGTATTCCTATAAAATTCAACGCCCACAGCATAGCACCACCAATTAGACCATTATAAATCAAACGAAAGATAAGTTTAATCGGCATTAAAAACATTCGTCCTACTACATATAATAAAATAATTCCGAAGACATATGCCAAAATTACATTAAATTCGCCAAATCCAGCAAACATAAAATTACCTCCTTCTATTTAAGACACCCATTACGATTTCAATCATTTTTTTGATTGTATCCTTATTATAACTGATATTCACCTCCTATAGATACTTTATGAGATATTATATGTCTCCAAGAGTCAAGTATGAAAAAAACCAGAGCATTCTACTCTGGTTTTTATTGATAATGATGTTTTTTATTGTCTCTTATATATATTGGTATCAGAAATTTCGTAAGGAGAGGATCTCACTCCTTCTTGACGGGCTTTCTTCAGTAAATATATATACTTTTTTTCAGCTGCCTGCATCAAATATACAGCATGATCAACCAGGTCTTGATCTGATACAGTATTGTAATAATATTGAGCATTCAACCATTCCTGCCTAGCTTCTTCTACTACAAGAGAAAGAGCCGGCAGGGTTTTTGCTTCGATAGTATCACCGCGGTAAAGATAATCTTGCACTTTCTGTAATGCTTCTACGAAATTCATCGTTCTCCCCCTCCTGTCTTAGGAGTATTTTTTCCAAAAACAAGAAGATTTAAACATTACATTTCCCGCCGATTTTCCATCGCTTTCATTAAAGTAACTTCATCAGCATATTCTAAGTCGCCACCTACAGGCAACCCATGTGCAATTCTGGTGACTTTCACACCTAATGGTTTCAAAAGCCTGGCAATATACATTGCCGTGGCTTCACCTTCCACATCTGGATTGGTGGCCATAATGACTTCCGTGATTTCTCCAGACTGAATACGGGCTAGCAACTCTTTTATTTTAATGTCATTTGGACCAACTCCCTCTAAAGGAGACAATTGCCCATGCAACACATGGTACCTGCCACGGAATTCACGCGTGCGCTCCATGGCAGCCACATCTCGTGGCTCTTCCATCACACACAATATACTGGTATCCCGCCCCTCGGCCTGACAAATAGAACATGGATTACAGTCCGTTAAATTAAAACAAACATCACAATAACCAATTTTTTCTTTTGCTTCTATAATAGCCTGAGCCAACCCTTCAGCTCGTGTTTTATCCATTTCTAAAACATAATACGCCAAACGCGCAGCCGTTTTAGAGCCTATTCCTGGCAAAGCACGAAACTGCTCTATTAATTTCGCTAATGGCGCTATATATTGCATATTTTAAAACAATCCAGAAGGCAGATTCATACCGCCAGTAAGTTTACCCATTTCTTGAGCCATCATGTCATCCACTTTTTTAATGGCTTCATTGACAGCAGCAACTACTAAATCTTCCAACATCTCCATATCATCCGCATCTACTACTGTAGGATCAATTTTTAAAGATTGAATTTGTTTTTCACCAGTAATTACAACTTTAATCGCGCCGCCGCCTGCAGTTGCTTCTAAAGTACGGGTTTTTAGTTCGTCCTGCATCTTCGCCATTTCACCTTGCAACTTTTGCATTTTTTTCATCATACCAGCCATATTTCCCATATTTCCAAACATTATCTTAGTCCCCCTTATATTCTTCTTTTTTTATAACTTTACCACCAAACATATGTATAGCCTGACGCAAAGCAGGGTGTTCTGCCCCCTCTGGCGGCAATACTGTAGTAACTGGCTTGTTTTTAGGTGGCGCAGCAGGCCCCTCTTTAGGCTTTACTGCCCCAGTTCCCAGTATACAACAAAGCTGCACTGTTTTTCCACAAAATTGAGCTAATACTTTTTCAATCATTACTCGATAATCATCTTTTTCAGTACGTTCTTTAGGAAAAGCTGCCGTAAATTGCACTGTAGCCTGTTTGTCATTTAGACTTATCAAATTCCCTTGGGAAACACAAGCATGAACCGAGCGTTTACCCGTTGTTACCAATTCCTTGAGAACTTGATCCCAAACTGCCTTAACATCTCCCGATACGGAAGGGTTCGCCGCTACAGATTCTTGTTGTGATTCCTGCCGTGGCTCAACCTTAGCTTCCGCCACGATTGTCTCTGCTATCACAGGTTTTACCACTACTGGTTTAACCGGATTACTATAACGAATTGGCTCTGCCGTTCTTACTATTTCAGGTTCTACATATATAGGATTATTCGACAATTTGGCCTCTAATGCTGCTATTCTTTCTAGTAAATTGGCTATATCTCCCTTCGCCGCAGGGCGACAGAGAGACAAGAAGGTCATTTCGGCCGTAATCCGCGGCTCCGGCGCCCACTTCGCTTCATTGGCACCCTCATTCACTATTTTAATCATATCGATTAATTCTTCATGAGTAAACCCTTCAGCATGTTTAGCCAACATAACCCGATCATCACCATATAACTCAATACTATCAATTGTAGGAGCAGCCTTAAATAACATGATACTTCTCAAATACAAAGCTACTTCTAATAATATTTGTCGAACTTCCTTACCCAATGAAATCAATTCACTTAAAGCCAGTAATATAGTTTTAAAATCCCGCTCCACCAATGAGTCCGTAATGCGCCATACCCATTCATGGCCAATAAGCCCTAATAACTTCCGCACCTTATCTGCTGTTATTAAACCATCTTCCATAGTGGTACACTGATCTAAAATACTAAGAGCATCTCGTAGACCGCCATCTGCATGGGATGCAATAAGTTTTAATGCATCTTCCGCCACATGTAAGCCGTTATGTTCAACAATGGTAGCTAACCGTCCTTCAATTTCCCCTGCAGCAATACGTCTAAAATCATAGCGCTGACATCGAGAGTGAATCGTAGCGGGAATTTTATGTGCTTCCGTTGTAGCCAGAATAAAAACTACATGAGCAGGAGGTTCTTCTAATGTCTTTAGTAAAGCATTAAATGCCTCCGTCGTTAACATATGTACTTCATCAATAATATATACTTTATACCGTCCATCTACCGGAGCAAACTTCACAGTCTCACGAAGTTCACGAATCTCATCAATTCCCCGATTAGAGGCAGCATCTATTTCAAACACATCCATCGAAGTGCCAGCATTAATCCCGGCACAATTGGAGCAGACATTACACGGCTCATGCGTTGGGCCATGGATACAATTTAAAGATTTTGCTAGAATTTTCGCAGTACTGGTTTTCCCCGTACCTCTCGGACCAGAAAACAAATAGGCATGCGCTATCTTCCCTGATACAATCGCATTCTTTAATGTAATACTAATATGCTCCTGCCCTACTAAGTTTTCAAAATCATGAGGACGCCACTGGCGATATAATGCGATGTAAGCCATCTAACAAACACCTCCTTACCTTATTTATTCCATACTAAGATACAGTTTCCTGTTTATAAATTAAATTACTCTTATAGTCTCTATCATAGCCAAAAAGCAACCAGAAGTCTGGTTGCTTACTATATGCATTTATCATTTTAGCGTCGGGCCACAACAAAAGTCAGGCGACCTCACGGCACATAAAAATTATCACTTACCGCTGCTTCCTTCCGGACCTGACGGGGTTCATGAGTTTCCATTGCGTAAGACCCAACTTTTGTCGTGGCCCCACTCTAAAATAAATAAATGGCTAAAATATTAAATTTTACGCCAACAATTATCAGTACAATTCATCAACTGACATCCCTATGAAAATATAAATGGCGGAGAGAGAGGGATTCGAACCCTCGGTACAGTTGCCCGTACACACGCTTTCCAGGCGTGCTCCTTCAACCGCTCGGACATCTCTCCAAGTTGTATACTTTTTGCAACCCTCTTGTTTACCTGGCTGCAAGAAATATAATATCATTTCTCAAGAATATTGTCAACAAGAATATAATCAAATCAAAATCCAATTTTAGCCACCTTACCAACCCTATAGAAGCTTATAAAGCCAGTCTATAGGGTTACTTCGGTAAACTATATTCCATATATTGATCGGCACCCTGCATCAATCAGAGTTTATAACCATATTTAATTTTTGTGGCCTTCGACCTCTATTTTTTCCAAGTTCGTTGAATTTCAGCAATTTCTTCAAATTCACTTTGGAGATTCCAGTATACTCGCTCATAAATTCCAAATAAACGTTGGTATATCTCACGATTTTCTTCATTTGGATAATAAATTTCTTTTATTGTAATGAATTTTTCAACCTCTTTAAGATCACTAATCATGCCTAAGGCGTACATTCCTAAAACAGCAGCGCCAAAGGCTGAGCCCTCAGGTTCACCTGGAACATGAATTACTCGTCCAAATACATCTGCCATAATCTGAACCCAAACCTTTGAACGAGTAAAGCTACCGCCAACGCGGATTTCATTTACTTCTCCCGCGACTTCCTCTAACGACTTAAAGATACTATACATTCGATAAATAATACCCTCTAGTGTCGCCCGAACCAAGTGGCGTTTCCCATGATTGAGGTTTAATCCAAACAATACTCCACGAGCATTCGCATTATAATAAGGCGCCCGTTCTCCCGAGAAAAGGGGCAGCATAATTAAACCTTCACAGCCAGCAGGTTTTTGTTCTGCGTAGCGGCCTAAAATATCATAGGTATCAAGCCCTAGATTTGCTGCAACCCGCTGTTCTGTGGTAGCGAATTTATCTCTTGCCCAGCGAAATGCCACACCACCATTACTTAGTGCTCCACCTAATACCCACGTATCACCTGCAAGATTATAGCACCAAGTTCGCTGTTTTTCATCCGCCTGCGGCTTATTGGTAATCATTCGTACAGCACCGCTGGTACCAATCATGGCTGTCACCTGGCCTGGATTGATAGCACCGGAGCCTAATGTAGATAACACGCCATCACTCGCGCCTAATACTATGGCAGTATCAGATGCCAATCCAAGCTTTTCAGCAATCTCTGGTTTGAGGCTTCTTTCCGTATGAGTCGTAGGCAATACCTCAGATAACCGCTCCGCGGTAATTCCTATCATTGCTAATAAATCCTCGTCCCATGTACGAGTATGAATGTTGTACAAAGCAGTAGCCGAGGCAATGGATTCATCCACAAAATATTTACCAAATAACCGATGACAGATATACTCTTTAATGCCGATAAACTTCGCAGTGCGAGAGAAAATATCGGGCCGTTCATTTTTAAACCAAATTATTTTAAATAAAGGATACATGGGATGAATTGGACAACCTGTTTTAAAGTAGATCGTACTTGCATCAGGGGATGCTTTTACCTTTTCAATATAATCCTGAGCACGGGAATCAGCCCAAGTTTGCATACGATCCAAAGCATTGCCATGCTCATCTACAGGGATCACACTATGCATAACTGAACTAAAACATAATCCAGCAATTTCTTCGGGAGCCAATTTCGCTTCGGCAATTGCTCCGCCGAGCACTTCCAAAACACCTTGTAAGATTTCCTCAGGATCTTGTTCCGCCCAGGCAGCTTGTGGTGTATATAAAGGATATTCAATTGACCTACTGCCAATTGTCGTACCGTCTGGCCGATAAATAACAGCTCGGCAGCCTGTTGTACCTATATCTACACCAATTATATTTTGCCCACTCATGTTGGAAACCTCCTATAACACATAGTTTTATTAGTAGAAAGAAATGATCAAGCCAACATTTGATCATTTCTTTCTGAGTCTAAGTCATAATGAAAATAATAAAGAAGACTTGATTCAGTTGGAGTTTTAACTCCATCTGAATCTTAGTCGCACTTATCCAGGGACTTAGCCGCTCTTAACTCCCACTTATAAAAGATGGGAATCTTAGAGCGGTTTAGTCATCGGATAAACTAAGCTATAAACATGCTAAGCAATAAGGTAAAGACGAGTCCTGCTACACCAATAATGGTTTCTAATACGGTCCATGTTGATAGTGTTTCCTGAACAGTCATACCAAAGTATTCTTTAATCATCCAAAATCCAGCATCATTCACGTGAGATAAAACAAGAGATCCAGCTCCAGTTGCCAAAACCATTAACTCAGGGCTAGCACCAGGAGACATCGCAAGAATTGGAGCTACAATGCCCGCAGCAGTCAACATTGCTACAGTAGCTGAACCTGTTGCAACACGAATTAATGCAGCAACCAGCCAACCAAGAACAATCGGGTTTAACTGTGCAGCCGTTGCTAATTTGGCAATTTCTGCTCCTACTCCACTGTCAAGCAACACTTTATTAAAAGCACCGCCACCACCGATTACCATTAATATACTAGCAACCGCTGGTAAGGATTGGTCACAGTACTTGCCGATTTGAGCCATGGAGAAACCACGCCATAGTCCGAAGGTAAATAAACTAAGCAATACAGAAATCAACAAGGATGTGATTGGATTACCGATAAAATTGAGCACCATCCGAGAAGAAGCATCCTTTGGTAAATAAATATCTGCGAAAGTTGATAATAGCATCAAAAACACAGGGAATAAAATGGTAATCACTGTGATACCAAATCCAGGTAACTCTTCGTCTTTGCGTCCAATTTTTACTGTATTAGCTATATTTTCTGGCGGAGTTATCTTCACTTTTTTACTAATAAAAGATGCAAATACTGGCCCTGCTAATATTGCCGTCGGTAAACCTACGATAATGCTATAAAGAATGGTTTTACCTACATCTGCTTTAAAAATGCCTACGGCTGCCATAGCTGCCGGATGAGGTGGAACTAGTCCATGTACCACGGATAAACCTGCAACAAGAGGGAGGCCAATTTTAAGCAGCGAAATTCCTGTTTCTTTTGCAATAGTAAAAACTAGAGGTAATAATAAAACAAAACCAACTTGGAAAAATACAGGAATACCAACAATGAATGCTACAAACATCATCGCCCAGTGTACATTTTGTTTACCAAAACGATTAATCAGTGTACGTGCTACCCGCTCCGCCGCTCCTGATTCTTCCATTAACTTACCAAGCATAGTGCCGAGTCCTAAAACAATAGCAATGAAACCTAACGTATTACCTAATCCTGCCTGAATGGAGCCCACTATTTTGTCAAGAGGCATACCTGTAGATAATCCCACGAAAAAGGAAACAATCATTAAGGCAATAAATGGGTTTACCTTTAATTTTGTAATCAATAATAGTAACAATAAAATAGCAACAAACACGATTCCTAATAACATATTATGATTCCCCTCCACTCATTTAATAGTTTACCAAAATCCCTAAATCATAGACACTCCTCTCATTTTATTTTCCGGCGTACAGCGCCTTTTGCTGATGACGTGGTCGTAAGTCCATATAGTTTGAGAAATTCACTTTCGTCTTTTTGTTTTGCGATAGGTCTAGTATTTGTACGACGGTAGTGTAACTCCTCGTCATCAATCCCCAAGTGAATACTTCTTTCAAAAATATTTATATCAATTCGATCACCGTTTTGTACGATTCCAATCGGTCCTTCTTCGGCAGCTTCCGGTGAAAGATAGCCTATTGATAAGCCTCCAGATGCCCCAGAAAAACGACCATCTGTAACAATTGCTACATTACCTACTTTTCCAATTACCTCTGTAGCCCGATGCATCTCACGCATACCAGGGCCCCCGATAGGTCCTTCATAGCGAATTACTACAACATCACCAGGTACAATGCCCCCATTATCAATGGCATCCATACATTCTTCTTCGGAATCAAATACTTTGGCCGGTCCAGAAAAGATCCACATATCAGATGGCACAGCTGAGCTTTTAACGACGGCTCCCTCTGGAGCCAAATTACCACGAAGCACTGCAATGCCGCCTTCTGCTGTAAAAGCCTTATCAAAATTGCGAATAATAGCACCATCTGCAGGCTTAGCATTTTTAAGATTTTCTTCTAAGTTTTTACCGTTAATAGCTAACGTATCTAACGTCAGTACCGACTGCAATTCATTCATAATCGTAGGAACACCACCTACTGGATATAAATCAGCTACCGTATATTCCTGACTATTCGGAACAACTCTAGTAATGAGAGGAACGTAGCGGCTAATGCGGTCAAAGTCATCATAAGTTACTGCAAGTCCACATTCATGAGCAATTGCTGGAAGGTGTAGTACCGTATTCAAAGACCCTCCCATTGCCAAGACCACTGCTACCGTATTATCAAAAGCAGCTTTACTCATAATATCTCGAGGCTTAATATCCTTTTGTACTAAGTCCATAATTACCAGACCGGTATCATATGCCACCTTATGTCTAAGTTCACTTAATGCAGGGACTGCTGCTGATCCTGGAAGAGACATGCCCAATGTTTCAGCAACAATACACATGGTATTTGCAGTGCCAAGAAAAGGACAGACGCCAGCTGTAGGATAGTAATCTACCGTAACCTCGACTAGCTTCTCCTCATCAATTTCTCCTCGGATAAACTGTTGCCTAGCAGCTTTTGATTCTGCAGGCTTTATTTTATTAATCATAGGACCACCTGTTACCATGGCGGCTGGAATGTTTAAACGAGCAGCTGCCATCAGCATGGCAGGAACAATTTTGTCACAAGAGCCCAGCAATACCATGCCATCAAAAATCCCATGCGCCCGAATCATTACCTCAATCGAGTCAACAATTAATTCTCTGCTAGGTAATACGTATTTCATACCATCATGTCCCTGAGCAATACCATCACAAATGGCTATCGTATTAAACTCCAAGGGATAACCACCAGCTTCTATTATCCCTCTCTTTACATCTTCTGCAAGTTCTCGAAGATGGCAATGTCCAGGAACAATTTCATTCCAAGAGTTAACCACTGCAATAATCGGCCGATCCAAATTTTTATAAATTGCGCCACATGATCCTAAGTGACCTTTGGCGATCGCCCGCTGATAAGCTGGCAATTTATTAAGAGTTGTACTCATTTTAATGCCCCTTTGAAATTAAATATCTATTTTATTTCTTATTATGAAATATTTTTTCACAACTAATTATCATAATATACTGCTTTTTTAGGAAAAGCAATAGGGCGCAAAAAATATTTCTTTTTCAAGATAAAAACAGATATTAATTTTCCAAATATCAAGCAACCTTCTTGCAGGATAGCAAAGTGTCTGTTACAATATTCCTACATAAAAAAGATCCTTTTAGCACAAAAGGGTGGAGGCCGTTGAATGGAACGTAATGAAAATATAGTAAGCTCATGCTTGCCTCGGATACGCAGCAGCTTTAATGATTTAACCAAAACAGAACAAAAAACTGCAACTTATATTTTGGAAAATCCATCGGAAGTCATTCACATGACCATTACAGAATTGGCTGAAGCAGCTCAAAATGCCGAAGCAACGGTTTTTCGCCTGTGCAAAAAACTAGGATTTTCTGGATATCAAGAGTTAAAGATTGCCTTAGCTGGCGATTTATATACCCCTTTAGAATCTGTTTACAAAGAAGTAGATCCTACAGACTCGATTCGCACAATGGCGAGTAAAATATTTTTAGGGATCAACGAAGGGCTGCAAGACACCCTCAAAATTATCGATGAAGATGCTATTGAAAGGGCAATTCAAGCCATCACTACCACGCGGCGTATTGATGTTTATGGTTCAGGGGGCTCGGCTATCATAGCTTCTGACATAGAACATCGGTTTATGCGTTTTGGTATCTCGGTAAGGTCTTATTCCGACCCACATCTCCAAATAGCATCAGCGACCCTACTTCAGCCAGGCGATTTAGTCATTGCAGTATCTCATACAGGTGCAAATCGGGATGTATTAGAGGCTGTAGAAATGGCCAAAAGCAACCAAGTTACTACCATTGCTATTACAAGTTATCTACGTTCCCCCCTCAGCCAAGCAGTAGATATTGCACTCCACGGCATGGGTAGGGAAGTCACATACCGCTCGGAAGCCATGGCTTCTCGATTGATTCATCTAGCTATTGTCGACGTCTTATACGTTGGATCACTGCTTCGCCAACAAGATAAAATCATCGAAAACATGAAAAGGGTTCGTAAGTCCATTGCTAAACGGAAAATATAAGAAAAGACTTGGCTTGTGCCAAGTCCTCGGACGTAGGCAGAAGCCTTAGTCGTTCTTACTTGGAATCAAGAAAGTGTTATACTTTCTGATTCCGTAAGAAAAAGGTTATTAGCTCATTGAGTTAATAACCTTTTTCTAGTTTTACCACAATAAAAAAATCAGCTTGCCTATACCTTTTCTTTATTATAATGAGTTAATGCTAATAAGACTGCTTTATACATAATAGTAGAACCTATTAGCAGCGCCTTCTCATCTATATCAAAATAAGAACTGTGCAAGTGGTAATTTTCTTCTCCCTCTTTACCACACCCTAACCAAAAAAATGCTCCTGGAACTTTTTCTAGATATCTGCCAAAGTCCTCTGCAGCTAAGACAGGTTGAACATCCGAGTGTATTTGCTCATTATCGAGCACTTGCTGGGCTGCAAGTATAATCAAATCCGTAGGCTCTGCCCAATTACTTAGTACAGGATAACCATATTGATAATCCAAAGCATAACTTCCACCCTGGGCAGCTGTGATACCAGTTATTGTACGTTCTACCTTTTTAGCTATCTGTCTACGTATTTTTTCACTAAGAGTCCGTACCGTTCCATCTAATAGGACTTCCCTGGCAATCACGTTATACCTCTCGCCCCCCTGTATATTGCCAATGGAAAGTGTTGCGGCTTCCAAAGGATCAATTTGACGGTTCATTATATGGCCCAAACCTTGTATCACATCAGCAGCCATCGTAATCGCATCAACCCCATGCTGGGGTTGGCCAGCATGAGCTGCCTGACCTAGTATTTTGATACCAATTCGATCTGAGGCTGCCATTAAGGGACCTTGACGAGTTCCAATATGGCCGCAAGGAAGATCTGGCCATAAATGTAAACCAAAAATTACATCCACATCCTCTAAGACACCATCTGCTATCAATAGACCAGCACCGCCAATTGGAGCTGCTTCCTCTGCAGGTTGAAAAACGAATTTTATCGTCCCTGCAAATTCTCCATGACACAAAGAAAACTCTTTGGCTACGCCTAACAAAATCGCCATATGGCCATCATGACCACAAGCATGCATAACCCCTGGACGCTTAGAACGATAAGGAACATCGTTTGTTTCTGTAATAGGAAGAGCATCCATATCACTCCGAAGGGCAACTGTAGGACCAGGATATTTACCTTGGATAACACCACAAACTCCAAAGTGATCCTTAAATGTTAAAACTTCAATGCCCATGCTCTGCAAAATAGCAGCGATCTCTCTAGATGTTTCTTCTTCTTCTCGACTTACTTCCGGATTGCTATGAAACAAACGTCTCCAAGAAACTAGCTGCTTCTCAAGATCTAGTGCATTCCTCTCATCCCACATTTTTTAAAACCACCTTTTATGATAAATCACAATACGATTTACCAGAACTATATTTGTATTATATCATATGTTTTAGGACTTTTTAAAGACATTTCCTTAAATTCCTTTATTTATTCAACAAAAAAAGCCCCCATATTTTTATGAGAGCTTTCTAATTCTAAGAAACTCCGATGCTAGTATCATCCCGCTAATCAACTGCCTTTTTTAACAAAGAATTCAATAGCACCTTATACAATTTTCGTGGACGCCCTTTCGCCAGCATCTCTGCCCCAATTACTTCGGCAAGACCTTGGTCAACTAGGGTAGATAGAAGGCGCCTAGCACTACGTGGAGTAATTGCCAAATATAGGGCCAAATCATCAGCCGCAATTGTATCCTTATCTAATTTGTTAATCGCAGCTAACAGCTTATTCACTGTTGTGTTACTTATATTTAATGTATCCGCAAATTGTCTAAGAATAGCGTCATCGACACGAATTGAATACTTAAGATGGGTAGCTGAACTGAGTGGCCCAATTGCCTCCCTATTATCTGTTACTACCATCCAAAGACCTTTTCCCCTTTGTTTTGCAAGACCAAGCGCATTATACGCATTTTCCTCGGCAGCGTAAGCAGTTGATCCAAAACCAATACCACCACTTACCTTAGCAGCTACACTACGGGTAATTTCTTCTAAAATTGGCATAATGGTAAAATCGGCAGTAACTTCCTCAAGTATCCCCCGAGTAGAATATAAGGTATACTGCCCCTCTCCCCGAACAACGATGGAGCCTTTAATTCTTTCGGCATAGCCAACCAGTATTTCATATAATCTCAGTTCAATTCGCTTTACCCCGTAACTAGAGCTGGCACGGACGATATCTTCATAATCATCAATTGCTATATGCTGAATGGCGATT
Organism: Pelosinus sp. UFO1; assembly: GCF_000725345.1. Taxonomy (NCBI): domain Bacteria; kingdom Bacillati; phylum Bacillota; class Negativicutes; order Selenomonadales; family Sporomusaceae; genus Pelosinus; species Pelosinus sp. UFO1. The sequence continues at coordinate 5,088,078 of NZ_CP008852.1, read as the reverse complement.
TGCCCCCCCTTAAACCGCTGGGCTTCAAATGCACTAATCGCAATATCAAGTGTTGTACGAATATTACTACGCGTTGGCCATATGCGAAAAGCAGGGACGCCCATTTCCTTTAATTTTTCATAGGTTGCTAAAAGGCACGTAACCGCAATATTGGTTTTACCATCTTTCCATAGCTGATAATGATATTCTGTTATATCCCGTGCAGAAGTAACTCCGCTATAATGATTTACATAAATTTGCGGCAAGGGCAAATTTATATCAGTAAATGTCTCTTCAATTTCTTCTTCGCTGAAAGTATCAAAACTTATGCTACTAAGATTCAGTTTTTCAATATACGTAATTTGTAGTAAGGCACGCCACAAGCTAGACCCTGCATGAGGAATATAAAAAATTGGTTTTGCAACCTTTAATTGTAGAGCATGTTCATAAGGAACAATTCCTGAAAATACCCATATATCTACATCATTAGAACGTTCTGCTATTATATCTCCTACCTCAAGCGCATCTTGATACACGATAGGAATTGGTATTAAAATATCGGCCCGTTCCATTGCCACTTTATTTGCTAATACAATGGAATCAGCTGGCCCTACAATCGCCACTCTTATCTTATTCATCATTTTTCTCCCATAATGATATAACAATTACTTCTTTACCTATTATTATACCTATTTCAGGAGAAATTACCATGTAAATGACAGAACACTAACCTATTATGAAATAAGAAACCTACAAGAGTAGATAATCTTGTTACTTTTTATTTTTAGTAGCAATATCCACCCAAACTGCTAAAACTAAAATACTTCCCTTTACAATATACTGCCAAAAGGTTTCAATGTTAAGCATACTCATACCGTTGTCCAAGCTAGCCATAACCAAAGCACCGACGATAGCACCACCAATACTTCCTACACCGCCCATTAAACTGGCACCACCTATAACACAGGCAGCGATCGCGTCCATCTCCGCATTTTGTCCTGCAGCGACGGAAGCAGCATTAAGTCTTGAACAGAGCAATATTCCTGCAATCGAAACCAAGAATCCATTAATTGCAAATATACTTAATGTCATCTTATTAACATTAATTCCGGATAACTTAGCTGCTTCTATATTTCCACCTATTGCATAAATTCGGCGTCCGAATACAGTTTTGTTTAATACATAAGTAAAAATAACGGCCAATACAGCGAGAATAAATACAGGAACAGGAAATCCTTGATAGGAATTTAAGACAGTTACAAGCAATAATATCAAAGCCGCACTGAAAACAATTTTTAAGGTTTCAACCGATAAAGGGCGAAGGGCCAAGTTATATTGAACTCGCAATTTTCGGCTGCTTATCGAAGTATAAATGATTGTTGCAATAGCCAATAGCCCTAAAAATATTCCAATTCCTTCTACTAAATAGGCATTACCTAAAAACCTAATTTCTGGGCTCAAGGATGCTACGGTAGTGCCTTTCGTTGCTCCCACAAGAATTCCCCGAAATACCAGTAGCCCGCCAAGTGTCACAATAAAGGAAGGAATTTTTTTATAAGCAATTAACCACCCATTAAACAATCCAATAAGCAAACCTACTAATAATGTAATTCCCATAGCCAGAATACCATCTACTTTAAACCACACATTCGTTATTGCTGCTATACCACCTAGTAAACCCATTAATGAGCCTACCGAAAGGTCAATGTGTCCAGCTATAATTACAAAAACCATACCAATGGAAAGAATCCCAGTTATCGACATCTGTCTAAACAAATTGGATAAATTCCTTGCACTCAAGAAATCTCCATTTGTAGCAAACGTAAAGATTAGCCATATGGATACCAATGCAAATACCATAGTATAGGTTTTAACATTAAAATTAAACATTGATTTCAATGGACTTTGATTCCACTTATTCACTTTTGCATTCGTTTGCTCTATCTTCGTCGTCACACTCTAGTCCCTCCTACAGCACAATGCATGATTTGTTCCTGGTCTAAATCCTTATTAATAAACTCGCCTTTAATTTTGCCTTCATTCATTATTACAATACGATCAGCCATACCAAGAATTTCCGGTAAATCTGATGATATCATAATAATCGCTATACCTTCCGCCGTTAAATTGTTAATTAGATTATATATCTCATATTTAGCACCAACATCAATCCCTCTAGTAGGCTCATCTAGTATTAATACCTTTAATTTTCGCAGTAAATATTTCGCTAGGATAACTTTCTGCTGGTTGCCACCACTTAGATTCTTAATGAGGGCATCCAAGCCTGGTGTTTTTATTTTTAACTTATCGATAAAATGATTCGTATCCGTTAATTCTTTACAATCATCTATGCAGTCTAAGTTCAATCGATAATTTTCAATATTCGCCAGTGTCATGTTTTGCTTAACAGACATTTGCTCTATAATGCCATGACGTTTACGATCTTCCGGCACCATAGCGATGCCGTATTGCAATGCATCATTAGGATGATTAATGTTTATCTTCTTTTTATTCAGAAAAACTTCGCCATACTGTTTACCAGAATGAAAACCATAAATAGCAGAAACCAATTCTGTCCGACCAGCTCCTACTAAACCTGCAAATCCTAAAACCTCACCTTGTTTTAGGTGAAAACTTACATTATCCACTAATTTCTTATTCGCTTCGTTGGGATCATATACGGTGTAATTTTTAACAGCAAAAATCTCTTGCTCAGTTACGTGAGCTACTTTAGGATATAAATCAGTAATTTCCCGCCCTACCATCATTCTTACAATATCATCTCGACAGAGTTCATTCGTAGGATTTGTGCCAATGGATTGACCGTCACGAATAACGGTAACTGTATCTGCTAAACGAAATACCTCATCTAATTTGTGAGATATATAAATACAAGTAACGCCCTTAGCCTTAAGTCGCCCTAAAATATCCATTAAAATCTCTACTTCTCCTTCTGATTGAGAAGCTGTAGGTTCATCCAGTATCAGTAACGTAGCATTCTTCGCCAAAGCCTTCGCGATTTCAACTAATTGTTGCTGACCTGTTCCTAAATGTTTAACAAGAGTATCGGGGTTAATGTCTAATTTCATTTCTTTTAATAAATCCTGGGTTTGGGCTAGCATTGCAGGAGTATTAATAAAACCTTTTCTACTGCATTCATTGCCCATAAAAATATTCTCATACACGGCAAGTTCTTTAAATAGGGCCAATTCCTGATGAATAATAGCTATGCCAGCTTGCTCTGCATCTCTAATATTTTTGATGATAAGATTCTCATTGTTAAAAAATATCTTTCCTTGGTAAGTGTCATGAGGATACACCCCACTTAGTACTTTCATTAAAGTTGACTTGCCAGCGCCATTTTCACCACATAAAGCGTGAATTTCTCCTCGTTTTACCTTAAATGAAACATTTTTTAGTGCTTTTACTCCAGAAAATTCTTTGACGATATCCTTCATTTCTAAAATAAAATCATTCATTTTTATCCCCTCAAATCATAATTGGGAAGGCGGGGAAAACTCTTTTCCCCACCTTTTAATAGACTATCCTTTTGGCCATTTATCCTTTGATACATTTTTAAAGATATCTTCCAATTTGTTGTAACCGTCCTTAATTACAGTTTCTACTATATTCTTAGAATCCACTGCAATAGGAGTAAGTAAAATAGCTGGAACATCTTTCGTACCGTTATTCACTACGCCATCTGTTTTAATTGAGTCACCTTTGGCAAGCTTTACAGCGAGATCTGCTGCAGAGGTTGCTAGATTCTTGATAGGTTTATAGACAGTCATGGTTTGTTTGCCTTCCACGATTCTTTGACAAGCTGCTAACTCAGCATCTTGACCGGAGATGGGAACTTTTCCACCTAAACCTTGCGCTGATAATGCTTGGATAGCGCCACCTGCCGTACTATCATTTGAAGCAACAACAGCATCAATCTTGTTGTTATTCGCAGTCAAAGCATTCTCCATAATCTTCAATGCTTCTTCTGGCAGCCAATCCTTGGCCCATTGGTCTCCGACCACTGTAATATCACCTTTGTCAATTAAGGGTTTTAGAATATTCATTTGTCCTTGACGAAACATCTTAGCGTTATTATCGGTAGGTGATCCCCCCATCAAAAAGTAATTTCCTTTAGGAGCTTCCTTTATGACTGCTTGGGCCTGTAATTCGCCAACTTTGATATTATCAAAGGATATATAGTAATCAACATCGGACTTAGTTATGAGACGATCATAAGCTAATACCTTAACACCAGCTTTATGAGCCTGTTCAATAATTGGTGCAATAGCCTCCCCATTGTGAGGAATAATAACTAACACATTAATACCTTGAGATATTAGATTTTCACATTGAGAAAATTGCGTTTGGTCATCACCATTCGCAGACTGAACAACAACTTCCGCACCTAATTCTTTGGCTTTTTGTACAAAAAGATCACGATCATGCTGCCATCTTTCTAGCCTCAAGTCATCCATACTAACACCGATTTTAATCGTTTTACTTTTTGGAGCCTCTTTAGAAGTAGTCGTCTCCTGTTTGGTACATCCAACTACCCCTAGTAAGGAAATAATACAAATCGCTACCAAAAGAACTAATCTTACATTTTTACCTTTAAACACAGTGCTTCCCTCCAACTATTTTATGATTCTAAAAATAATGAGATGGATTTTATATCGCCTCCTATGTGAATCATTTTTACCTAAGGCGCTGCGACGCTAAATATAGCATCCCGGCAGCCGTTGATTCCATTAGCCTTTTAGACTTCTAGACTTCTAGACTTCTAGGCTTCTAAAAGATATTGATTCAGAATCGATTTTATTTTTTCTTGTCGCCCTGATTGATTGTTTATCCCTTGATTTTCCATTGCATACTTTTCTAACGTATGAAAATCAGCATTCCCTGAAACGATAGCAAGACCTATGCCCTCTGTAAAACTATGATAGCGATCAGCAAGAACATCTTCAAAAACTCTATCTTCAATGAGTTTCTGCGCGACTTTTAACCCTCTAGCAAAACTATCCATTCCAGCGATATGGGCATAAAACAAATCATCCGTATCAATCGAACCTCGTCTTGGCTTGGCATCGAAATTAAGTCCCCCTTTGCCTAAACCGCCATTCTTTAAAATTTCATACATTGCTAAGGTTGTTTCGTACATATCTGTCGGAAACTCGTCTGTATCCCAACCTAGTAATAAATCTCCCTGGTTAGCATCCACTGATCCAAGAATACCATTAATTCTGCACCATCTAAGTTCATGCTGGAAGTTATGACCTGCAAGCGTAGCATGATTGGCCTCAATATTCATCTTAAAGTGTTCCAGTAAACCATATCTTCCTAAGAATGCCACCGCTGCAGCTGCATCAAAATCATATTGATGTTTGGTCGGCTCTTTTGGCTTTGGCTCAATTAAAAACTGTCCTGTAAAGCCAATTTCCTTGGCATAAGCAACAGCCATATGAAAGAATTTAGCCAAATTATCTAATTCTAGTTGCAGATCAGTATTAAGCAGAGTCTCATAGCCTTCTCTACCACCCCAAAACACATAATTCTCTGCCCCTAACTCCTTCCCAACTTCTAAGCCCTTTTTCACCTGTGCCGCACTATAAGCAAAAACATCAGCATTGCAACTCGTAGCTGCCCCATGGACAAACCGAGGGTGGGAAAAAAGATTGGCAGTATTCCAAAGCAATTTTGTTTTACTTGTTTTCATATATTCCTTGATCATAGTTACCATTGTATCTAAATTTTTATTTGTCTCTTGTAAGGTACTTCCCTCAGGAGCTATATCTCGATCATGAAAGGCAAAAAAAGGGACATTTAACTTTTCAAATAATTCAAAAGCTGCCTCGACTCTTACTTTCGCCTTATCCATACCCGTATATTGATCCCATGGTCTGGTCATAGTCGCTGCTCCAAAGGGATCTGAACCCTCCGCGGTAAAGGTATGCCAATAAGCAACAGAAAACCTTAATTGTTCCTCCATGGTTTTCCCAGCCACTATTTCTTCTGGATTATAGTATTTAAACGCCAATGGATTTTTTGATTTAGCACCTTCATAGGCAATCTTTTGTACATTTGCAAAATAAGTCATGTTATATCCTCCATTTCTAAATCGTTGTATGCAATACTTCAAAAGTATCTTTCAGTGTTTTATACAGTCCACGATATACAGGGTAAATAGCATTATATTTTTCCACATGTTCTAAGATAGGCTCCATACTATCTAAAGTTTTAATGGTAGCGTGGCAGGCATTTTCTACATTTGTAAACACCCCTGCACCTACTGCCGCTAAAATAGCCGCACCAAAGGCAGGCCCCTCAACCGAGTTCACAACATCGACGCGCAAATTAAGAATATCTGCTAATATTTGGCGCCATAGAATACTGTTTGCTCCCCCTCCGCTCACCCTAACAGCTTGAATGGAAATGTTTTGTTCCCGCGTAATTTCTAAAGAGTCCCTTAATCCAAAAGCAACCCCTTCTAAGATTGCTCGCGTCATATGTCCTCGTTTATGAGACATACTCAGTCCGATAAATGTCCCCTTAGCATAAGGATCACTATAAGGTGTACGTTCGCCCATTAAATAAGGAAGAAATAATAGACCTTCACTACCTGGTGAAACCATCTTTGCCTCTTCCAACAGTGTTTTAAAACTACCTTCTCCTAACTGACAAACCTCTTCAACCCACCATTTAAGACAAGAGGCAGCTGACAGCATAACGCCCATAACATGCCATTTCCCATTAGCATGACAAAAGGAGTGAAGACGGTTCTGAGCATCCACTGCGTAATTCTCTTGACAAGCGAATACCACCCCTGAGGTTCCCAGAGCCACAGACGCAACACCTGCCGACACAACGCCAGCTCCAACTGCGCCACAAGCTTGATCTCCACCGCCGCCAACTACAGGCGTTCCTGGGCGTAACCTGGTTTCTAAAGCAGCCCGAGAGTTTATCTTGCCAGTTACTTGATCTGATTCATAGCACTTCGGCAACACGTCTTCACGTAAACCTAGTACTTGCAGCATTTCTGGGGACCAACGCCGATTGGCAACATCAAAAAACAATGTACCTGAAGCATCGGATACATCTGTTGCATATTCTCCTGTTAACTGAAAACGTATATAATCCTTCGGCAGCAAAACGTGTCTTATTTTTTCATATACATCGGGACAATTTTTTTTGACCCATAACACTTTAGGAGCTGTAAAGCCTGTCAGTGCCTTATTGCCAGTATATTCGGATAATTTTTCACCTAATTGTTCGGTAAGAGTATCGCACTCAGCATAAGTCCTTTGATCACACCATAACAATGCAGGCATGAGAATCTGATCCTCTTCCCCTAAAAGTACTAACCCGTGCATTTGCCCACTGAGGCCAATGCTACCTATTCTTTCTCCAGCAGCACCCGATTTTTCTACGATTTCTTTAATACCTTCTTTAGTAGCTTGCCACCAGTCTTCAGGATTTTGCTCAGCCCAGCCAGGTTTAGGATAGTACACAGGGTAGTCCTTGGACACGGTTTGAATCACTTTCCCCTCTTCACTCATCAACAATAATTTGACAGAAGATGTTCCAAGATCAATACCTAAGAAAGCATCCATATTACTCCTCCATTCTTCCTTTATATAATTCCGTATACATTTTTCGACTTAATTTGTTGTTTGCACAAACTAAGTTAGATTAAAAAAATAGTTTGTTGTATGGATAAACTATTTCAACATTAGTTAAAAAATTCCTGCAAGAATTATCTTTTTATAACTTATTTTTTTTCATAGACACTCTTTATAGATCCTTACTACCTATTTTTAGTAAGGATCTATAAACGGAAAACATTACTACACTACAGGCGAAGCATAAAGTCTAGATATTACCAGCGCTGCGGCCCCCATAGCACAAGCGTGCATATTAAGCTCAGAAGAGAGTATTTTTACAGAATAATATTTGGAAGCAAAACAGCGGAGCCCAACTTCTTTGCGAAGTTCATCCATAAGTATATCACCTACTAAAGGCAACGTATTTCCAATTATCACGATTTCGGGATTAAAAGCATTAATTAGATTGGCTACACCAATTCCCAAGTACTTTCCCACATATTTAAAACCTTCTTGAGCAGCGTGATCCCCTTTTGTTGCTAAATCAATCAAATCGAAAACGCTTAACGATTCAACGGAGGTCTTCTTTTGCATGTATCGAAATAATGCTTTTTCTGATGCATACTCTTCCCAGCAACCGTGATTTCCACAGGAACAAGCAATGCCATTTAGCTCAACTGTCATATGACCAATTTCACCAGCCAATCCTTGTGAACCCCGATACACTTCGTTATTAATGACAATTCCCGCTCCAATACCAGTTCCAGCGCTAACATATAACAGATCTGTCGCTTTTTTGCCTGAACCAAACCATTTCTCACCAATCGCCCCTGCATTTGCTTCATTATCAATAAATACGGGGACTTGGAATCTAGTTTCAACAATCTCTTTAAGCTTAACGTCCGTCCAGCATAAATTAGGTGCTGACAGAATATGACCCTGTTCATAATTTACAATACCAGGAACACCAATCCCTATACCAATAACGCCACGCACAGAAGGTGGTGCATTTTTAATAGCTTCTTCTATTAATTGAAAGAGATCATCAATTCTCTGTAAAGAGGAATTACCATTCTTCTTTACACTAATACGTCTTTCCCAAATTATTTCTCCCGCGAAATTCGTTAGTACGCTCAAGATATAGTTTACGCCAAGGTCTATACCTATAATATTTCCTACCTCTTTATTAATAGAAAGATGTACTGGCTTGCGTCCGCCCTGTGATTCTCCCGTTCCGGTTTCCATAATTAGTTCTTCTGCTAACAATTCATCTACTAAAGCCGAAACGGTGGATTTATTCAGACCAGTCACTTTTGCTATCTCCGCTCTAGAAATTGGTTTCTTTTTATATATAGTATTTAGGGCTATGGCTTTATTAATTTGTTTTACTAAAATTTGATCAGCAGTTATCATATTTCACTCTACCCTGTCTTTTTATTGTTATTTCTTGTTCTCAGCATAAAATCTAATATTTAGTTTGTTGGATATACAAACTAAACTTCTTCAGCAATATCGCTATTTCCTGCTTTTCAAAAGATATTTTTTTCCTTTTTATAAAGAGAAAAGGGCCTTCCGTTTAACAGCTTTAACACCAGAAAATGTTATGTTTTTTCTGGTTCGCAAAAAACCAGCTAACCAAAGGAAAGCTTAGTTAGCTGGTTTTTCTATAAGCTCTAGTTAATTTAAGATTCTCACTGGTGTACCTAATGGAACGATTCGAGATAGTTCCAATACATCTTTATTATACATTCGAATACAGCCATGAGAAACAATACGGCCAATTGAAGATGGGTCATTGGTTCCATGAATGCCATAGTGAGGTTTACTCAACCCCATCCACATTGCACCAAAGGGACCGCCTGGATTCGGTGCTTTATTAATAATAGAATAGGTACCAGTCGGCGTTGGGGTAACCATTTTACCAATACCCACTGGATAATACTTAACAGCTGAACCGCCTTGATAAAGCACTAATTGTTTGGCTGACAAGTTTACAACAATTGAATACGCCACATCTATCCACCTCCTCTTTAGCATATGCGAAAACTATGTTAACGCTAACTAACGTAAGGTGCTAAGATTATTTATCTTGCAACATACCAATCATTTCTTTAATTAAATCTTTTGCTAGCAAAGCATTCATTAAGTGGTCCTGGGCATGCACTAATAATAGACTGACCTCTTGTTTTTCCCCCTGTGCCTCCAATTGTAATAGATTTGTCTGCATAGCATGTGCTTTTTGTAATTCCTTGGTGGCTTCATCAAGCCGTTCTGCTGCGTCTTTATGTTTACCCGAACGCGCCGCCGCTAATGCCTCAAAACAATAACTACGCGCATTGCCCGCATGCAAAATGATGGTAAAAATAACTTGTTCTCTTTCCACCTTATACCTCCCTCAGATCCTGTTCCTGTTTCGCCAGGCTAAAGGCTTGTTCTAAAACACCGATAGCATCAACACGACCGTAGTTAATCCCATTGATTACGGCACATCCCTTTTTCCTTGACGTAGCTAATGCCTTAATATATTTTTCTTTGTAACAAATCTGTGGTGCAATGAGCACTACATCATAGTTGTTTATATACTTCTCCATTTCATCAACAGAGCAAGCAAAAATATCCATATTTTTTATCTGTTGTTTTTCTCTCTCTGCCTTCATTTTACTCATTAAAAGTCCTGTTGACATGCCTGATGCACATACTAATAGAATATTCATGCTAGGTTCTCCTTTAGTTTAACATTTCTTAATTGCTAACTACTTTCCACAGATAGATTGCTCTTGTTCTTCCTTAACTTTGGCATTATCCCATATTTTTAGAAAGGGATAATAAATGATCCCAGCAATAACAAAATTTAAACCTTGCAGCGCTATCCCTTTCCAGTCTCCCGTTACCAAAAAGCCACTCACAAAAGCAGGAGTCGTCCAAGGAGCCAAAGCATAGGGCTTGGCAACGATTCCCGAATTCATAAATACAAAAGTAGTCATTACACAAACCAAGGGAGCAATAATAAAGGGAATCATCATAATTGGGTTCATTACGATCGGCATACCAAACGTAATCGGTTCATTGATATTAAAAAAGCCTGGCAAAATTGAAGTTTTGCCCAATGCTTTTAATTGGCTGGATTTTACGGTAGTCAATAACAATACTGCTAGTGCTAGAGTAGTACCAGAACCACCAATAAGGATAAAAGCATCGATAAATTGTTGACAGATAACATTGGGAATTACTTCACCGACAATTTTAGCCGCAGCATTTTGTTGGGTAAAAGCCAACCAAATAGGTCCCATAATTCCCGTCCCGACTAAAGCTTGCCCATGTATTCCAAAGGCCCATAAAAGTTGAATAGCAAACACAGCGAATAATGTCGCTGGGAGCGTACCACCTAGATTTAAAAGGGGGGCCGTAACTACTTTATTAATAACGCTAGGAATGGATAACCCTCCCCCATCTGCTAACGATACATTAACTAGTAATATAATAGTTAGAATAACGAAACCAGGCAGTAAGGCTGCAAAGGATCTTCCTACGGAAACAGGAACTCCTTTTGGCATGGTAATGATAATATTCTTATTAATCATAAACCGCTGTACTTCCACTACAAATATCCCAATAGTCATAGCAACAAATAATCCTTCACTCCCCATTAATCTGGAGGCAATATTGCCCTCCTTGGTTAAAGGGGAGGCCAGGAGAAACGCAGAAACGCTCAAAAGACCCGAAGACAAGGTATCTATTTGATAGGAAGCAGCTAAAGCATATGCCACGGAAAATGCTGCTACCAGCCCCATAATACCAAAAGTAGCACTCACTACTGCAAGCAAAGCAGTACTATAGGGGGCCACTATTTTAGCAAAGAATTCAATTGGCGGAAAGGCAAAAACCAAAAAAAATGATCCAATTAATAATAGGGGAATGGTAGCAACTACACCATCCCTGATCGCTTGCAAATGCCTGTGTTCCGAAATTTCACCTACAATCGGCAGGAAATATTTTTCAAGAAATCTAATTATCTTATCCAGTAAAAAACACCTCCTATCCCATTTTAACTAGTATGTATAATGAATTAATTTCACAATATTGCAATATTCGCTGATAGGTAACTTGATACGCAAATTTTCTTCGATAGACTGTAGGGCCGCCTCTACAATAACGTAGATCTCTTTATCTATCTCCATATCTATTAATTCGCAGGAATTGGAAGGAGCAATAACTTCACCTGTAAGCAATTTTTCAATGGCACAGGCCAAATGAAGAATTAAGCCAATACTGGCATCCTCACTAATGAAAAAACCATTTCTAGCTAGTTCCAAGTAAAACAAGCGGAAAGATTCCATAAACTTTTCACTATCAATACTGACATGCTCACTAATAATCTTTTGCATAAAACTTAGTCTATCTAACGAGAATACAGTTTTTCCTTCCGAAATGTTTTGCTCTTCGTCTACGTCTAAAGATATGTTACAAGGTAAAGTTTCTTTCCCATCACAAAATACGTTTGCTAATAAAATGTCTAGTTTGCCTTCGAGTAATTGTTTTGGAGAAATATAGTGTACAACACTATCCTTTGGCCGAATACTACTAACTACGGCGATTAAATTTTTTTCTTTTTTTATCTTAGTTAGCTTAGCGTCAAAATCCTTCATACTAGAAATTTCCATAGGAATGATATCAACCCTTCTCTCTTGGGCGGTTAATAAACTTTCGATCATAGTTTTCAGCTTAATGGCTGTACCTTTACCAGTGATACAAGCTACTACAATCACATCATTCTTTAGGCGATTACTAATTTCAGGTGGATTTGAATATATCCGACCAATGTAGGGACTCAAGTTAGTTACAGCATAATATATATCATCTAAAGGAACTCGCATTAGCGATTTTCTAACAGCTTCTAATACCATAGGCGTGCTGGTCATCTCAATGGTTTTTATCGGAATGGATGTATTCTCATAAATCATATGGCCAAACATCACTAAAGATCCCATATCAACTAGCATGATGACGCCTTGCCCTTCATTTCGTTCTTTCACTAGTTGCGTAATTTCCGCTAATGCGGTTTCCGTCTTTTTTTCAAGAGGCATATCATATCCAATGGCATGTTGTTCACCGAGCAGTCGATTGGCAACTTCGGCCATGGAGCTGGCAGTACTTGTCCCATGCATGGCAACAACTACACCAACCCGCCCATGATATTCCTTGCCAATATACTCATCTAATACGATAAACATGGTGATAAATCCTATTTCATCAAGTGGTATCTGTATGCCAAAAGTTTCTTTTAACAATACTCCAAAATGAACCGCTGCCGAAAACTCTTTAGAATAGGATTTCTGTATCTCAGTTAAATGAGGATTTGAAATTTCCTTCCCTTCACGAATCCTCTCCAGGGTGCTGGATATATGTATCGACATCCCAAATAGGATCTTATCATTAAATTGCTTACCAATTTTATTAGATGCAAACCGCAAAAACTTTTGCGTTACATCTACCACTTTTCTATCCACTATTTTGTACAATGCTTCCAAGTTATCTTTACGAAACTTAGCCATATATTGCTTAATATAGGTATCAATATCCAAGCCCATAATGAGCTGAATATTTTTTTCGCTCATCCCTTTCGTTCTGAGGCTTTTTATCTTTTGTTCGAGTACTTCATAAATACTTACTGTATCCCTATATTTAATCTGAATTTTTTTCCCATGAGAAACTTGAAAAATAATATCTTCTGTTAGGCCAATCGTATCAAGATCCTCTCGATGTTCCTTGTATTTCACGAAGCCTTTCAGAATGTATTCTGGTAATTCCTCACTACTGACTTTGATAATTTCATCCTTGCTGCCTACATAATCTAAAAACGCCCTAGCACAACTAAGTTTGATATCACTTTTTAGTTGACCAATATTATTAGGACAATCATATAATAAAAACGCTTTTAAGGCATTCGGTGATACACTGATAGGAACATTGAGACATTGTACCTCTTGCTTGAAAAAACTTTTAATTAATTCCCAGCGTTCGCTTATCGTTCGCTCTCTGATAACTGGCAGCTTAATAATCATAGGAATACGCCGGGTAAAAGTTTTAAGTAACGAGGAATCAACGTTTTCCGTTGTGGCACAAATAATTAAAACCTCTACCTTTCTATAGGACTCTACTTCTCCCATACTGCGGAATAATCCCTTATCAATTAGATAAAATAGCATTTCTTGCCCTTCTGGCGACAAACGATGGACCTCGTCCAAAAATAAAATACCACCATTCGCTTTTTCCACTAAGCCTACTCGGTCACGATCTGCACCGGTATAACTCCCCTTTTTTGCACCAAATAATTGGGCTAACAGAAGCTGTGGATTATGGGCATAGTCCGCACAATTAAAGGCGATGAAGGGAGCGTCAGCCTGCAGCTTCCCAATTTCCTGGGCATAACGAAAAATGGTTTCAGCAAACATGGATTTGCCGACTCCAGTCTCGCCTAGTAACAAAGTATGTAAGCCAAGCGGTGGGTATCTCACAGCGGCTTTAGCTTGCTTAACGGCATTTTTCAAACTTTTGTCCGCACCAATGATAGCATCTAAGGCTGATCGTTCCATTTGATCCTCGTCTTCACTTTGCGAGCTATCAATACTTTGATATAAAACTGGTTTACCTTCTATTTTCTCCAATCTCCCAGCCTTTACTAACGCATTTAAATCGCAAGAAGCATTGGATCTCTGAATGCCAAGTCTAATAGCCACCTGCTCAGTGGATACACCCGTTACTATCCCTTCTGTATTGGATTGTTCTTCGCATAACCTTTTAACGATTGTGAATACATTTTCGATTCGTTTCATCCCTACCTCCGACCTTTTACCACATTAAATCCAAATTTATATCAATACACATCTCCAACTATTGTCTAAATATTTCCACTTCACTTCGTGGTTTTATACACATTATCCTGCAAAATCTTTACTTTATATACTTTTCGAGAATCCCACAAATGACTTGAAGTCCTTTTTCAATTTCCCTATTATTGCTACGGGAAACGCTTAACCGTATACCCTTTTCATAAAAAGAATCATCAATATAATACAATCTACCTGAAGTCACAAGAACATGCTGTTTCCTTAATTCATTAATAAAAAGATTTTCATTTATATACTCGGGAAGTTTCATATAAGAATAGAACCCGCTTTCCCCGCCAATGCACTTTATCGGGTATTTTTCTATATCACGAAAACCACTCCGTAATGCTTTAAGTCGCTGCCCTAATTCTTTTCTAATTGAACTTACATGTTTTTCTAGTAATTTACTGCGAATGTAGATATCTAATGTTGCCTGGGAAACCAAAGAAGCGGAAAAGTAAGAATGATAATAAGAATACCAGGCATACTCTTCAAAAATTGGCACTAAATGAATAGGAATCACAACGAGTCCAATTCTAAACCAGGGTATTATTTTAGAAAAACTTTTTAAGTAAATATGATGACAGTGGTCGCCCAACGTATAAATTGTATCGTATTTATGGTCTATAGAAGAAACATCACCAAAATAATCATCTTCAACAACATACACATCATATTTTGCTGCTAATGCCGCTATTCCTTTTCTTTCAGCTTTGCTATATGACGTTCCTAATGGATTATGATTACGAGGTACTGTATAAAAGAACTTAATTTTCTCTTCTCGAAAAATAGCTTCAAGTAGATTTAAATCTATACCTTCTTCAGATCGTTTTATGCCTTTTACCTTAGCACCAATGTGTTTTAAAAAATCAGTGAAAAATCGATAGGTCGGCTGCTCTATCAAAATTACATCCTTTCCATTAGGAAAAGGCATTTGGGTTAACATACTTAGGGCTTGTTGAACCCCTAAGTTAACAAATATGCTCTTGGGAGAAGTGAAAACCTGAAAATTGGCAAGGTATTTCGACATAATGTTTCGCAGCGACTCTGTTCCATGTAAATCCCTCAGAGCAGAATAATTATTGCTGCTATCAACCGCTCTATTAAGACAATGTTTTAGGTCAGGAATATGTATTTTACCGATTAGCGGATTACCTGTTGAAAAATCGATAACAGAATTATCTACTACTTCATTCTTCAGTAAATTCTCCAACACGTAGTAGCCACTTTGGGGTACAGAATATACAATGTGTTTCATTTTTAATGACTCATATGCCTTAACAACCGTGCTTTGACTGCAATGATAGCTTTTAGCCAACTCTCGAACCGATGGCAATTTTTTCTTTTTGTAAGTACCTTGTAAGATATTTTTTTCTAAATCTTCTACGATATTTTGATACATATCTTCCGTTACCCCCCTTCAACTGTACTAATACAGTTCTACTCATCATGATTGCTCCCCTTCCCTTGCCACTAATTTATGGAAATATAATTTAGCGTCAGGGGAGGTCCCTGCTCATGAATGTTTTAAAGGTTGTAACCTACCTCAGTGTAAGGCCTATCTTTCCTTAACTACGAAATAGGAATAACTCATAGAAAAACGACGCCTGATCTATTCAACTGATCTGGCGTCATTTTTATAAGAATAGTTGTCTTTAGGGTATTCGTAAAAAGTTATAAGATAAGCTATATTTATCGGCTTGTTCCGTCTATGTTTGAAAACAACTAGGTTTTACAATATAATCATCGCCACAATATGGACGGCATTTAAGCTTGCAGTTTTCATTTTTCATATAGAATTTAATAAATCTTTTTATCTAATCTACTTTTTAAACATTAAAATCATTTCTTCTATTAAATCTTTTGCTAAAATAGCAGTCATCAAATGATCTTGGGCATGTATCAATAAGAGGTTTATTTCCTGTTTTCCTCCCCGCGCTTCCGCTTGTAACAACTCCGTTTGAATTTGATGGGCAGCAATAAGCTGTATTTTTGCCTGGGCCATACTTTCGTCTGCTTCCGTAAACTTATGATCGCGTGCATAACGTAGCGCCTCTAAGGCGTGGCTACGAGCATCGCCTGCATGTAGTATGATTGAAAAAGCAACTTGTTCAGTCTCCATCTGGTGTCTCCTTTTTTTTAAAAAATAACTATTTCTTTAATTGATATGCTTGAGCAAGGACTTTCTTGCCATCGACCATACCATAACTTACAGAATCAATGACAGCATATCCTTTCCCCTTTGCTGTAGCAATTTCACTAATACTCTTTAATTTGTATCTTATTTGTGGTCCGATAAGCACCACTTCACAGTTATCAATATGCAGCTCTAACTCATCCACTGAGCAAGCAAAGATAGTATCCTGATTCCCATTGGCTTCACTTTCATTTTGCATTTTAGTTACCAAAAGACTAGTAGACATTCCTGCATTGCAAACTAATAAAATATTCATAATAACATACCTCTCTTCTCATCTTTAATCCTAATTTTATAATCTCGATGCTATAGACCTCTTATGGATCCATAGCATCGAGATCTTATTACTTAAACTCCAATCGTTAGGTTTGATTTAGCCTTAGCATCCTGTGCAGCACCAAATTCTTCTTTTGTTTTCGCTGCATCCCACATTTTAAAGAAGGGGTAGTAAACCGCACCAGTAATAAAGAAGCAAAATATCTGCAATACTGCCGCTCTTATATCACCCGTATCTAAAAACGCATTGATAATAGGAGGAGTAGTCCATGGCGCCATGACAAATAACTTATCTACTAAACCTGCATCCATAGCAAAGTACGCAATCGTAATAGAAATAAGCGGTGCGAAAATAAAGGGAATCATCAGTACAGGGTTCATTACAATTGGCATACCAAAAAGAATCGGTTCATTGATAGCGAAAAACGCAGGGCCTATTGCTGACTTACCTAAAGCTTTTAACTGTTTGGATCTGGCAATGGTAAGTAGCATGATTGCCAGTGCAAAGGTGGCACCGGATCCGCCAATATTACCATAAACATCCCATAATTGCTGACATATAATATTGGGAATAGGTAGGCCAGCAGCTTTTGCGGCGGCATTTTGTTGGGCTAATGTTAAGTATACTGGACTCATTACACCACCAACTAAGGCAGCCCCATGAATACCAACACTCCATAGCAACTGGGCAAAAAATATAGCAAGCAGGAAGGCTGGCAAACTGCCACCAAGGCTAAGTAGTGGTGCAGCAAGAATCTTGTAAATAATATCTTGCAAATTGGTTGCACTCATAGATAACATGCTGTTAATAAACCACACGACACTTATTGAGATAAACCCAGGAATCAATGACATAAAGGAACGAGCAACCGCAGGAGGTACGCCCTCTGGCATTCTGATAACAAGATTTTTCTTAATCATATAGCGCTGTACTTCCACTACAAAGATCGCTATCAGCATAGCTACGAACAACCCTTTACTCCCCATCCAAGCGGAAGCAATATTACCATCTTTGGTAAAAGGAGTCGCTAACATAAAGGTTGCCACACTAATCAAAGCATTTCCTAATGGATCCATTTTATAAGAGCCAGCCAATGAATATGCAATAGAAAATGATGCCATTAATCCCATGAGACCCATTGTAGCATTGTTAACGGAACATAAACTACCAACATAGGGTTCCACCATTTTTGCCAATCCAGCAACAGGAGGAAAGGCAATAATTAAAAAGAACGAGCCCATTAATAATAGAGGTATTAAGGATACGACACCATCTCGAATTGCTTTTAAGTGCCTCTGGTCACCAATGCGAGTCGCAACAGGTGCATAATATTCTTCGAGCCATTTGATAAATTTGTCCATAAAGCAACACTCCTTTTTCTTTTACTTACCTGCTACTAGATATTGCAAGATGCATGCCAATACGTAACAAGAGCTTTTCATGCCATTTAGGGGTCACTTTACAGTTCGGACTTCTCTTATAGGACTCTGCTCTGAAGGCTCTATTTATAGGCTTCTTACCACTGCAGACTGGCATAGATAGGTAAGTGATAAAGCTTGCGTATCCTTGTACTAGAATGTGTATTCTATCTCCTGGGATCTGTATTATTTTTTGCCATATATACATCATTTTCTAAATACAAGTGTATTTTTTTCCCAAAGTAATGCTAAAAATAAGAAAAACGCTACGCGTCCTTTTTGAACCACAAAGACACAAAGGTCACAAAGAGGTTCTATCCATTTCATTCCCATCTTCTTTGTGTGCCGCGATAGCGGCATTGTGTCTTTGTGGTTCAATCTTTTTAACTAGAAACTTATAAATTCTGATACCATCAAAAAGGACTGCCCTAAATAGGCAGTCCCCAAGATTGTTCTATCTAAATGGGGTGGATGCTCAGCTTTCCGCTTACAATTCCTTCCCATTGGTTTCAATAACGTTTTTATACCAGTAGTAGCTTTGCTTTTTAATACGTCTCATATCTTTTTCACTCTCTTCATCTCGATTAACATATACAAAGCCATAACGTTTTTGGTAACCATTGAGCCAACTCAGTAAATCTGTATAAGACCAAACACAGTAGCCTAATAAATCGACTCCATCTGTAATGGCTTTTTTGCATTCTTCAAGATGTCTACGGATAAAAGCAATTCGATAATCGTCATTCACTATATCCTCTTCTTCGAGTGTATCAAAAGCACCTAAACCATTTTCTGAAATAAGAATTGGCAATCTGTAGCGACTCGTAATTCTGCGCAAGGCAATACGTAATCCTATTGGGTCAATCTCCCAGTCCCAATCTGTCGCTTCTAAATTAGGATTTCTGATGGTTTTAAATAAACCTGGAATACCAGTATCCGGTGTAGATCCTTTTTTCCCTGTTGTATTCATTTCACCTGCTCCAACTCCAGTAAGTGAATTTATTTCATAGGTAGTCGTCCTATAATAATTAACCCCCATAAAATCGGGAATCCCAGCTTTCAATAGTTCCCTATCGCCATCTTCTATAGTTGGAGCCAAACCTTCTCTTTCGAGATAGTTCCAAACTGCCTTGGGATATTCACCCCAAGCATACACATCCATCCACCAGAAACTATTTAGTTCTTCCGCGTTTTCATAGGCCAATACATCTTCTGGTTTACTGCTAGATGCATAGGCAGGAGAGTAAGCAAAGCTTGGGCCTATTTTCCCATTAGGTACAACCTTTCTAAAACATTGGATGACCTTAGCATTCGCTAAGCTGGCAATATGATTTGCTTGATACATCCGCTTGCAGTCCATAACCTTTGGAGGATGAGCCCCACTTAGATAACCATGCATAATAAATATATTTTGTTCATTCAAGGTTACCCAATATTTTACTCGATCACCATATCGTTTGAAGAGGGTAATACAATAGTTGCTAAAATCTTCGATGATTTTTCTAGATTCCCAACCGCCGTATGCCTCCTGCAATGCTTGGGGTAGATCCCAGTGGTATAAGGTAATAATAGGCTCTACATTATTTTTGATCAGTTCATTGATTAAATCATCGTAGAATTTTAGACCTGCTTCATTGACCTCACCGCTGCCTTCAGGATAAATGCGAGTCCAGGCAATGGAGAAACGATACGCTTTTAGCCCCATCTGGGCCATCAAGGCAACGTCCTCTTTATAACGATGATAATGATCGACAGCTACATCACCATTCGTTCCTTTAAAGGTAGTGTTAGGAATTCGGACATAAACATCCCAATTAGAAGGCCCTTTGCCATCTTCATCCCAAGCTCCTTCCACCTGATAAGCCGCCGATGCTGCCCCCCACAAAAAGTTTTCAGGAAAATCCACCAAATTTTTATGAATCATATCGATTACCCCTTTACTTAGAATAATACTATATCAGAAGTCTGAAAAAGACCGATAACAAATTGTTAGCGGTCTTTTTCAATTATTTGATTAGAAGTGCAAGTCAAACTGAGTACGAATTAGCTTTCTGTTGTATTCCGACGCTGAGTTAGATATTCCTACCTTTTGATCGGAGTAAAGAGTTGTCCATTGCACATTTTTGGCAATTGCATAATCAACACCTAACACCCAACCTTTAGAATCTTGTCGCAATGAATCCCACTCGTCATCGTGGGAAGGATCTCCATTTAAGCCAAATTTGAAGTATCTAGCATATAATCCATAGGAACCTGGATTATTAAGATCACAAGCCTTGTAATCTAATCTAACATGCTGTGTATTGTTAAAATCATCTGCATTGGTTTTCGCATAAGTACCTGTCAATTTCAAATCCTGAGTCAATTTGCTGGTAAGAGTGACTCCACCCCAGCTGCTCATTTGCTGTTTTTTCACGGAAGTAGTTGGAGCAACCCAGCTTGGCAGACCGTTTACATCTTCGTAATGACCTGCTGTAGTAATTGTCCGCTCATTTTTTTGATTGCCACCAACTAGCAAGTTAATATTTAGCTTCTTTGAAATGTCGGTATTAAAGTTAACGCCATAAATATTTGTATTCGTAGCATCAACAAGACTAATAGCTCCATTACCTTGAGTAGGCTTAGCCGCAAATACAGTTGTTTTTAATTTTCCTGTGGGAATATCTAACCATAAACCTGTAGCTTCATGGCCCCACACTGCATTGTCCGTAAATCCAAACCATTTTCTACCGGCAGTTACACCGACATCGCCAACTGAACCTGTAGCCCAAATTCTGAACCAAGTACCATCACCATCATTCGTATTATCTTGTTTAGTACCTAAATTACTCCATCCACTACTAGTGTAATCGTGTCTTGTCTCACTTGCCCAATGCCCTTCCCATTTATCGTTTATCTTACCAGCTCCTTCAATGGCCATGAAGTAATGTTTGTTACCCCCGTTAATATTATGTCCGTCACTGGTATCACTATCATATTTACCGCGGATAAAACCGCTCCATTTTACATTATCCACCTTATTTTCTACTGTAGTCATACGAACATCCAGTTTGGTAAGTTCACTAGCGTATTCCTGGGATAATTTTTCAATAAGGGCCTTATTGCTTGCGTCAGCTTTATCCACCTTTGACATTGCTTTTGCTACAATGATTGCCATCTCATAACGACTAATGGTTGTATCACCACGGAATGTACTATCACCATATCCTTCAAGAATACCGTCGTTAGCCAATTTGGTAACAGCGCCGTAGGACCAGTGTTTCGCAGGGACATCAGAGAAAGGATTTACTACTGCTGCAAAGGAAGTTCCGGCTATACCTAACACCATAGAAGCTGCCAGAGTTGCAATTAACTTTTTTTTCATAATTAAAATCTCTCCTTAGGTTTTTTCGTTTTTTCTTGTACTACTGAGCCTAATTTGAGAGGGACCTATCTAAGTGTCTACATTTCCTTACATATTCCCTAACCAACAAGCCCATATCTACTATTACGCCATATACTGTACTCAGGTACCTAATATCTGGCACCCCCCTCACCTGAGCCGTATTATGTAATAGAAGATCTAAAGTATTCTTACTCCTATACTTTGCAAGTCCCATGCCAATATTTTCATAGCAGTTTGCTATTTTACTATAAAAAGGCTTCCATTCCTCTACTTCCAGCAATATCAATATTTGCGTGTTATGCGAAAGGTCACTTTTCAGCTTTAAAAGTTGGTAACCTAAGAAGGTACAGTAACGTGTATCTCATACCTTGTAATGTGTATCCTTTTTTTATGCGTTTGTCCAATAAGTGGAATGTAGTGTATTGCTTTTATGTTGATACAATATTTACTACTACTAAACCTTATATTGTTGTGAAATATGGGATACAAAAAAACTCAACTGGTAGTTGATTCTACCAGTTGAGCTTTTTGGGGACTATTCGTTTTTAATAACGTTCTAAGCCTTATTTTACTTAACTTACAAGCCTTCATATTTGCCGTTATCGACGGATCAACGTTTCCACCAAAGATAAATAACCAATAAGCCACTCCACAATCCCGTTAAGATCTGATACTCCTTAATCGATGAAAATGTAGCAAAAACATATAGCAAAGCTATACATACTACTATATAAAATAAATCATATAGGATTTGCCATATTTTAGACCGATCTGCAATAGGTTTCTTCGGTACAATTGCTTTATACCATGGCTCAAAGCTCTCCCTTTTTGGTTTAACAGCAAAAAACTTTGTTTCATTGATGATCGGCAAAGGCTGGGTATCGTCTAAGGGATCTTTTAGCCTCCCACCGCAATGGCGGCAATATCTTGCATTATAAGAAAGTTTTTTACCACAAGAATCACAATACATGGTTACCCTCGCATACCTTTTCTTACTCTATAGTTTTCCCAATATTTACAGTTCTTTTTCATATCAGAACAAAAATAGTAGGAAAATCTTCTAGAAGTAATATACATTATCCTTCCTATTATACCTCCTGCTCTTTTATATGAGAAATATAGGCACGGTCAGCATATGTTTGTGAATAACTAGATACTTCTTCAAAATCTACGATAAAGAGTCCAGGAGTCTTCATCAAATCAAGGGCCACAACCTGATCGATATCATTTTTATCTTGGCTAGAAGTAATACGAACTATGGGGGTAGTTTTGTTTTTTATATCAACACCAAGAATCACACCACTTTGCTGGTTACTAAGTCTCACTGTTTTTCCAATAGGGTAGATCGCAACGTTCTGGTTAAATTTTTCAATAATAGCCGGGTTAAAGTATTCCCCTGCCGCTTTGTTTAAAATGGCAACTGCATAATATACAGGTGTAGGCAAGCGATGAGGCATTCCTACAATCAAACGCTCGTAGACATCGGCGACACTAATAATCTGGGCATATTCACAGATATCATTTCCCTTAAGGCCCATAGGATAACCACTACCATTCCAGCGCTCATGATGCTGAAAACAGGCATTAAGAACATTAACTGATAAGGAGTAATTTTCACGTAAGATTTCTAAGGAGTAAAATGGATGCCGCCTATACTCGTCCTTTTCCTTCTTCGTTAAGTAGTTAGGAAATTGCTGTGCTACGTTCTGTGAAAATTTAATTTTACCGACATCGTGAAGTATCGCTGCCAATCCCAATTCATCTAACTGCTTAGCATCATATCCCATAGCAATACCAGTCATAATTGACAAAATGCAAGTATTGATGGCATGAGAAAACATATACCCTTCCTTACGTCGTATGTCTAGAAGGTTAACCATACTTTCTGGCTTCTGTCCCAGATGATGAATCCATTCACTAACAAGATTTTTCACGTTATCTAGTTTTAGTCCTTTACCAACATTAAAGTTATTAATTACTTCCCGTGCAGCGCCTAAGGCCTCTTGCTTTTTTTGTGGACTATAAAAGTCTTCTTCAACTTTAGCCTTTTCTTCGATTTCTAGATCTCCAACAAACAGCGTTGTAAAACCTTTATTGCGAAGATACTCAATGTACCTTTCCTTCATTACTATGCCCTCATGAAGCAAAACCGTACCATCAGCGGTAATGAGTGGCTTCGATAAATACATGCCCGGCTCTATTTCATCTAAAGTTATACTGCGCATAAAAAGTTCCCTCCTAGGATCAACGTGTTAACCACTAATTCTTACTATGTATATCGAAACATTAGCCAAAATACTTAAAAAATCAAGAACGTAATTTGTGCCTGTATTGTCGTCTGGCTGTTATGGCTATAATAATCCAAGGGAACACCACTAATAAACCAAATAATTGCCTACTATCACGTAAAATAAAATCCTGCAAGGTTATTAATCACCTTGCAGGATTTCTTTATGAATTTTAAAATAGTAACCTTATAAGAAAAGACTTGGCTTGTGCCAAGTCCTCGGACGCAGGCAGAAGCCTTAGTCGTTCTTACTTGGAATCAAGAAAGTGTTATACTTTCTGATTCCGAAAAAGATAAAACGGAATCAGATTAACCCATAAGCTTTCATTTCAGCGCGAAGAATCTCAAGATTATCTTCACTAAGTTCCGTTAAAGGCATACGGCATAAACCAGTTTTAAAACCTAATAGGTTTACCGCTGCTTTAATTGGAATAGGATTTACTTCGCTAAATAATGCTTTTATGAGATTTAGTGTCTGAAGCTGCATCTTGATAGCACCATTCACATCACCCTGGAAAAATTTCGCAACCATGTCATGGGTATCTCTTGGAATAATATTTGCCATTGTGGAAATTACACCTTTCCCGCCCAGTGACAAAAGAGGTAATACTGTATTATCATCACCAGAATACACTGCAAACTCTTCGCCACATAGATTTACTACATCACCAACTTGTCCAAGGTTGCATTCCTTAAGGGCAACAATATTATCAATTTCCGATAATGCTTTTATCGTCTCAGGATTTAAGTTCAGATTGGTTCTACTTGGCACGTTATACAGAATGATTGGAATCTTAATATTATTCGCAATCAATTTAAAATGTTCATATAAACCTTTTTGTGTCGCTTTATTATAATAGGGAGTGACTGATAAGATTGCATCAGCACCTACATCTTGGGCTGCTTTGGATAATTCGATTGCATGACGGGTATCATTACTGCCAGTACCAGCAATAACCGGTACACGTTTATTGATTTTTTCTACTGCAAACTTGATAACGGCAATATGTTCATCATCTGGCATAGTAGAAGCTTCTCCTGTGGTACCACAGACTACAATAGCGTCTGATCCACCTGCAATTTGAAACTCAATTAATTTTTCTAATGTTTCATAATCCACACCATTTTCAGTAAAGGGAGTTACAATAGCTACAGCAGACCCGATAAATAAAGGTTTTTTCATTGATTAGCCGCCTTTCATTTCTATTTATAAATCAAAAAATCATTAATATTATAATTTTTAGCTTATAATTTATAAAAAAGGAAATTGTGAGTTTCCTCCATGCTCTTTTCTAAAAAGGATCCTATTCAAACTTGATACTTTAGTTTCAGCCATTTATAATCAAACAATTAATTTTATTATATACCCTTCTACTGGAATCGTACAACCATCATTCTATGAACTATTTGCTAATTAATATTTTTATAGTTATGAAAATAGCATAAATTTAAAAAGGCCGCCAACCTTTTGGCGACGTCTTGTTTACTTTTTTGATACTCTTATATTTACTTTTTTACCACATCCAGAACATACTCCGTTACCATAACTATCAATATTTACTATCTTCCCGCATTGAATATGAATTAGCAATATTCATACCTCCTTTTCAACTACTTATTTATATCCTAACGATAGATTTATCATACTTTATTTTTAAATTAAATACTTCCACCATAAGGTATAGATTTATAAACTTTTTGTTACGACTACACATGTTATAAAGAAATCCTGCTTTCTCTGTTTTATCAATTTCACCCCCATATCTTTATAGTATTTCCCTCAAAGAAGATTTTAATGTTAAGCAAAATAAGAAAAGACTTGGCTTGTGCCAAGTTCACGGACGCAGGTAGAAGCCTTAGTCGTTCTTACTTGGAATCAGAAAGTATTATACTTTTTGATTCCGTAACAAAGAACTGCTTAAGAAAAGTATTCTTAAACAGTTCCTATATAAATAACTTGAAATCCAACCAACATACCTATATGTATGTAGAATTGATAAACTTTTCAAGTCTTTAAACTTTATTTTTAGATAAATTTTCAATAAAGACCTATAGTTCTCCAGGATCTACATTGGCTTTACCTTGCATAGAGTCAACAGCTATCTCAACAACAGTAACACGTGAAGCGGCCTCAGCAGAAATGTGAGGATAAGAACGCCCTTCAGCAAACTGCTCAGTAAAGATATTCAGAAGGTCTGTTTTTGCGGCTATATCTTCTATTGTATAGGCTTTACCAAATACCAACACAGAAGTATAGCGGGTAGAACATTGACAAGCTACCGAGCCAAATACAGATTTATTGACGCGACTGACCTCAAAGCACACTTGATGATTGGCAGCGATATTATCTAATTTACGACCTTCATTTGCACAATGAAAATAAATTTTACCTTGATAATATATATAATTAAGAGGCGTAATATAAGGCGTATTCCCCAAATCATAGGTTGCTAGGTGGCCTACCCTCTCCTCTGAAATAAATGTAATAATCTCTTCATTAGAAAGTTGTTTTTGCGGCATAATGATTCTCCTTTTATATAATAATTGCATCCACTTTTCTATGATTTTATTTTAACGGTGTTACTTATTTTACTACCGTTAAACAATAATCGAATCAGATATAAAACTTCTGATGGTTTCATCTTGTCATCATAACCTAATTGCTCAAACTCGGTCCATACAGTTTCTTGAACTTGTGCAGAAAGCTCCGTCAGCTTACGAATTTCAGGAACAATCGCATGTATTTCCCCATTGTCCATTAATTCAATAATGTTTCTTCCCCGTTCTAGACCTACTATAACAAGAAAAATAGCTGCTTTTTCCAATGGTTTCAATATATTTTACCTCCTTAGCAGAAACCAGGACGCTTGTATGAACGTGTTAAGATCATTCATATCTTTTCGCCGAGCTCTTTAATACGATCTTGGGCTGATTCCACCCAACTTTTATCTTGTGGCAGATTGGCATTTTCAATAACCTTACCATATGCACGAATCGCGTCTTGGTATAAACCTTTTTTCTCGTAAGCTAGTCCCAGGCCGAAGTGGGCAAGAATATACTTTGGATTCAGTTCAATGGCCTTAGTAAACTCTTGAATTCCAATCTCATCCTTTAGTTCTTGAAGACTAAGCTGCTCACTCTTTTGTTTTGCTTGCTGCCCTTTCCCTTGATTATTATTTTTCGTTATTACCGCTGGCACAATAGGTTTATCAAACACGCTTTTTACGCCTGTAATTTGGGCTGTTATATCATCAAGTGCTACAAGATCTTTAGCACTAAGTTCTTTTAGTGATTTTTTCCCTAAGGCGCGCATTGCTTCCTTCATTTCCAAAACCATGGCTGTCAATACATTGGCTACGCTAGTGGCTGCCTGATCAACATCAAGCTGTGTTTTGGTTGGAGAATTGTAGTAGATCAACGTAGTAGGTGGTTCCCATGGGGCCACCTTTGCGATTTGATTATGTCCAAGGGCAAAAAGAGGTACAGTTGCCAAGTAAATAGCATCTGCTCCTAAAGCCAACGCTTTTAGACATTGACCGGGTGTAAAATAACCCCCTGATATAATCAGGCTCATTTGGCTATCTTGTAAAAAACGTTTTGCTCTTACCAGCGCATGCAGGCTAGGTATGCCAAAATCATCTTGTTTAATAGGGGCAGTTGCATGGGAACCACCTTCGCATCCATCAATAACAATTGCATCAAACCCTAATGCTACCGCCATAGCTAATTCCTCTTCTAGGTGATCCGTCGCCATAATTTTGAGCCCTATGGGAATGCCGTTCGCTCTTTGTCGCAATTCTTCAATGAATCTAGGCCAATCCTCCGGCTTTTCAATCCCCGGAGGGGCATTAAGGACTATTGCTGGCTCATCGGGGGCTAAGCCTCCCAAAACGCGTGCTCTGCCAGCAAACTCCGCAGCCTCTATGCGGGATACCCCGACATCTGCTCCTTGTCCCATCTTAACCTCTAACATATCAGCAACGGCAATTTGTTTATTCGTTCTTGCCCCCCATGACCAACAGCAGATTTGTAGAACAAACTTGCCTGATTCTCCTGGTTCTTCAGGTAAAAAAGGACCTTCCCCCGAATTGGCTGCAGTTCCCAGTTTTTTTGAAGCTCTAGCCAATGCAACCTTAGACTCTTCACTCATCGCAAGTCCATAGGCCATACCCCCGATCATCAAAGGAATCTTTATTCTAAGAGGTTTTTTTGCACTAGAGCCGATCGTTACACTCATATTAATCTTAGCACTTTCAGGCAAAGATAAGGAGGTCATCTGCCGTGGAGAAAACATTAAATTATCATACCCAATAAAGTGTTTAGGTGATCCTAATGGCCGTGCTAAGGCTTTTCCCGTTTGGGCACGCAAACTCATTTCCACTAAATTTAATAAAGAAAATCGAGTTAGTGATGGCAGCAGCTCCGCAATATTTTGCGTATAATCATCGGTAAGCAGTTTGCCTAATGCATCATTTGTCACTCTTTTGATGATATAACGCATAATCGGCTTCGCCAAAAAAATTGCTCCTAGTAACAAAAGAACTAATAAAAATAGCAATATATATAACCATTGATAATTATTTATAATTATTTGCATTCTGTTATCCTCTATCGTTTTTGCTAGTAGTATTCGACAGAGTCTAGATTTTTAAACTAGAGAACGCCAGGTTACATACCTTTACAGGCCAAGCTGAGCAAAACCGTAATCCAATAATTTAGTCGCATCACGCCAGCGATAATCGCTGTTAAGGATGACAGCAATAAGTTCTACATTACCCCTTTTAGCACTTGCTACTAAACATTCACCAGCATCGTTGGTGTAACCTGTCTTAACACCATTCATCCCTGGATAGGTTTTTAGTAGTTTGTTTGTATTCGTCGCATAAATACTATCTCGATTGAGAAATTTAACTTCGTATGTAGGGGTCGATACGATTTTTTCAAAGCTTGGTATTTTCATACCATATGCAGTAATCAATGCAAGATCATATGCTGTCGTATAGTGATTAATTGGGTCAGGCAAGCCATGAGGGTTGGTAAAATGCGTATTTTCCACACCAATCTTATCTGCCATCTGATTCATCATGTATACAAATTTGGGTATGGAACCACCTACATTCTCAGCAATTGCCTCAGCGGCATCATTGCCTGAGACCAGCATCATACCTGTCATTGCTTCATTTAGTGTCAATTTGTCGCCTGCATTTAGCTCTAGCCTGGATTCTTCGCAGGCAGCAGCTTTGGGGCTAACCGTTACGACACTATTTGGGTTACCTTTTTCTAGAGCAGTAATCAGAGTCATAATCTTAGTCGTACTAGCCGGGTACATAATACCTTTGGAATTTTTATCAAATAAAATTTCTTTTGTATCCGCTACCATTAAAATGGCAGCTTCAGCCTCCACATCTGGTTGCTTGGCAGCCCCAAAGACAAGCCCGCTCCATAGGAAAGTAATGAGGAGCACTAATGACAAAACTCTTCGACCCACGACAACTACCTCCATAGTGTACTTGTTATTTAAGCTGAATTAAGCATTATAGCTCGCAACCATCAGAAATGGATATTGGGCTCTGCTGCATTAATCCCACTCATTCACTATTTGCTATGAAAATGTAAAACCCTGCAATAAAATTTGCTTATTTTATAATGACATCTCCTCGCAGAAACCATTTAGTTCCGGACAAGAGAAGGACTTTGCTGTCTTTTCATAGAATGTTTACCTTAAATTACAACATAAGCCGATCCAACTAGGGTATTGTATAAGTCCCACAACATTAAGGGAGTCTATAGATAAGAATGATCCTCAAAAAGGCATACAGTAAGTATGCCTTTTTCTGCTTAAGAAAGGAGTGTACCGCTTTTGTTCCGTTATATGCTAAACCGCACTTTTAATTCTCTTCTTGTATTATTGGCCATTATTACCATCACCTTTTTTTTAATGCATGCCATTCCTGGTGGCCCTTTTACTAGCGAAAAAAATATCCCCGCTGCTGTACTAAAAAATATCGAGGAACGTTATCGGCTTCATGATCCTTTGTGGAAACAGTATATTGACTATTTGGGCAATCTGATTCGATTTGATTTGGGTCCTTCCTTTAAGTATGGGGGACGTACTGTTAATGATCTAATCCGTGAAAGCTTTCCTGTATCTTTACAATTAGGGGCATTCAGCATTGGCTTATCCATTTTAATGGGAATTCCTGCTGGGGCCATAGCAGCTCTTCGCCAAAACAAATGGCAAGATTATACCACAATGCTCTTTGCAACTCTAGGTGTTTCTGTCCCCAGTTTTGTACTTGCTACCTTACTAATTTACGTTTTTGCTATTAAGCTCGCCTTATTGCCAGCAGCCATGTGGGGTGGATTTACTTATGCGATCTTGCCGGCCATTGCCTTAGCCGCACATCCCACGGCCTTCATAGCTCGCCTTACTCGTTCGAGTATGCTGGAAGTTCTTGCTCAGGATTACATTAAGACAGCCCGGGCAAAGGGCTTATCCCAGTCTGTTATCTTATATCGGCATGCACTAAAAAATGCTTTAATTCCCGTCGTTACCTATATCGGACCTATGTCTGCTTCAATATTGACAGGAAGCTTTATTATTGAAACCATCTTTGCGATTCCAGGCCTTGGGCGACATTTTGTTACTAGCATTTATAACCGAGATTATACAGTCATTCTTGGTGTAACAATCTTTTATAGTGTGCTCGTAATCGGTTTAAATTTATTTGTGGATCTTATCTATCCACTGCTCAATCCTCGGATAAAAATTGATGGGGAACAGGGGGAATAATGAATGCAGCTAAATAATCAATCCTTTGAGCCCATCTTACAAAAAGGTACCCTTGCTACTCCCGCCCGCCCTAGTACCACTTTTAGCCAAGCTGCTTGGCGGCGCCTGAAAAAAAATAAGTTGGCGATGATAGGCCTATGTACAATTCTATTGATTTTCCTACTTGCCCTTATTGGACCCTTATTATCTTCAGGGAGTTACTCCGATCAGAATCTTATGCAGACCAATAAACCTCCTAGTGCCGAGCACTGGTTCGGTACTGACAGCCTTGGGCGAGACTTATTTATCCGTGTCTTGTATGGTGCACGAATCTCATTGTCTATCGGAGTGGTCGCCAGTTTTCTCAACCTTACTATCGGAGTTTTTTACGGTGGGATCGCGGGTTTTTTCGGTGGCCGTGTTGACCGAGTTATGATGAATATTGTTGATATTTTATATGGTATACCTGTTTTGCTCTATGTAATCTTGCTGATGGTCGTCTTACAGCCAGGACTGACGAATATTTTTATCGCCTTAGGTATTGCTTATTGGCTAAACATGGCACGAATTGTTCGTGGGCAAATTTTAAGCTTAAAAGAACAAGAATATGTGATTGCCGCTCGTACCATTGGGGCGAGCAACTGGCGCATTCTTGTTCATCATCTGCTTCCCAATAGTATGGGCCCTATTATTATCACTATGACTCTGGCGATTCCCGAAGCAATTTTTACCGAAGCGTTTTTAAGCTTTATTGGTCTTGGCGTGGCAGCGCCCATGGCAAGCTGGGGAGTACTAGCTTCTGAGGGAATTACCAGTCTAAGATCCTACCCCTTCCAATTGTTCTTTCCCGCTATGGCCATCAGTATTACTATGTTGGCCTTCAATTTCTTAGGGGATGGTTTGCGAGATGCATTAGATCCCCGCGTTCGGCGTTAGGAGGTAAAATGAAAAATAATCCTTTATTAGATGTCCAAGAACTATCCGTATCCTTTGATACCTATGCCGGCGAGGTGAAAGCCGTTGACCATATTAGTTTTCAAGTCTTTCCTGGAGAGGCCCTCGGGATTGTCGGCGAGTCAGGCTGCGGCAAAAGTGTAACGGCCCATTCGATTATGCAGCTGATCCCAACGCCACCTGGTCGTTATGGCAATGGGAAAATACTATTTGAGAACTCTGATTTACTAAAGATGTCAGAAACCGCTATGGCAAAAATTCGTGGCAATGAAATTAGCATGATTTTTCAAGATGCTATGACGGCCCTTAACCCAGTGCTTACTGTAGGGATGCAAATCGTGGAAGCTCTTCAACTACATCAGGGAATGAACAAGAAAGACGCTTACACTCGAGCCGTAGAATTACTACGTTTGGTAGGCATCCCTTCACCAGAACAGCGTATAAAAGATTATCCCCACCAATTTAGTGGTGGCATGAGGCAGCGTGCCATGATCGCTATGGCACTCTCTTGTAACCCTAAACTCTTGATCGCTGACGAACCGACTACTGCCCTCGATGTAACGATCCAAGCGCAAATTCTTGATCTTATGAAAGATCTACAAGAAAGATTTAATACTGCCATTATCTTGATTTCCCACGATCTTGGGGCCATTGCTGGACTCTGCAGCCGAATTCTTGTAATGTATGCAGGTAAAATTGCTGAGGCGGGAACAGCCATGGACATCTTTCATAACCCCCAGCACCCCTATACCCAAGGGCTTTTACAATCGGTGCCGCGCATGGATATGGATAAACAAGTTCTATCTACCGTTGACGGGCAGCCACCTGATCTTTTACAACCACCGCGAGGCTGTCTCTTCCACCCTCGTTGCCCCCATACGATGCATATTTGCCTAGAGCATGCTCCTGAAACTACACATATTAGCCAAAACCACAGTGTGAGATGTTGGTTACAACATCCTGACGCACCAGGGGCAAAGGGGAGGTAATTGGTTCATGAAAGAAACAGCGATTCTAGAAGTACGCAATCTAAAAAAATATTTTGTTACACAAAATAATTTCTTTGGTCGCCCCACTTCCTATTTGAAAGCAGTTGATGACGTAAGTTTTTCTATTGATAGAGGAGAAACCCTCGGACTCGTAGGAGAAAGCGGTTGTGGCAAATCTACCACGGGACGAACGATTATTCAATTATATAAGCCCACTGCTGGTGAAATCTTATTCAATGGAAAGAACATCGATAGCTCCACAGATAAAAAAAAGTTACGACGTGACATGCAGATGATCTTCCAAGATCCTTATGCGTCCTTAAATCCTCGTATGACTGCAGGTGATATAATCGGGGAACCCCTGGACATTCATAAGCTTGTTTCACCCAAAGAACGTAAGGAGCGTATTATTGATCTCTTGCAACTGGTAGGAATGCATTCTGAACACATGAGTCGTTTTCCTCATGAATTTAGCGGTGGCCAGCAGCAGAGAATCGGTATTGCTCGAGCTTTGGCCGTAGAGCCAAGCTTTATTATTTGCGATGAGCCAATCTCTGCTTTAGATGTATCTATCCAGGCTCAAGTCGTGAATCTTTTGGAACGTCTGCAAAAAGAATTAGGCTTAACCTATTTATTCATTGCTCACGATTTAGCCATGGTGAAGCATATTAGCAATCGTGTCGCTGTCATGTACTTAGGCAAAATTGTTGAATTAGCGGATAGCATAGAACTCTATAGCAACCCGCAGCATCCCTATACCCAAGCGTTACTTTCCTCTATCCCGATTCCAGATCCCTTGGTAGAAGGGAAGAGAAAGCGAATTCACCTAGTAGGTGATATACCAAGTCCCATTAATCCGCCCTCTGGCTGCCGATTTTCCACTCGTTGCCCCCACGCTATGTCCCTATGCTCGGAGCTAGAACCAGCTTTTGTTGATATAGGCGCTGGTCATATGGCAGCATGTCATTTACTACATAAATTGTAAAGGAAGAGAATGATGGAAGAATTACGTAAGAAAATAGAACATGTTTTAGCAAGATATACGGGGCGCTGGGGTATCGTTATTCAGAGCCACACTACTGGAGAAAGCGTTGAAATAAATCCAGAAATGATATTCCCTTCTGCAAGTATGATTAAGGTCCCTATTCTCTATGAAGTGGTGCGCCAAACTGCATCAGGCCTCATATCCCTAGATGAATCTCTTGTCGTAACGGATCATTTCCGTACAGGTGGTGCCGGTATTCTTAAGGAGTTGCGCCCAAATATTAGTATGACGGTTCGCGAACTTCTTACCTTAATGATTATCCTTAGTGACAATACGGCTACCAATATGCTGATTGACCTCGTTGGGATGGACTCAGTTAATAAAACTATGAAGGACCTTGGATTAGGGCAAACTGTACTTAGACGGCGCATGATGGATTTCGAGGCTGCCTTAGCAGGAAAAGAAAATGATACCTCAGCAGCTGATTTAGCCCATTTGTTCTCTATTATTTATGGCAATTCAAAACTACCTACTGAATATAGTGAATTAATGCTAGATATCCTAACTAGGCAGCAAGTCCAAGATAAGTTACCTTTTTATTTACCAGAAGAAACGGTAATCGCTCATAAAACGGGAACCTTATCTGGGGTAGAACATGATGGAGGGATCTTATTCCTGCCCGGTGGCCCCTATATTATTTGTATTTTGACGGCTGACCTTACCGTTAATTTCCAAGGACTTCAGTTGGTAGCTTCTCTTGGCAAAGAAATCTATGACTACTTTCACCTTCCAGAAGATAGGTAAGTAAATTATTAGGAGGAATAACAATGTCGTATAAAAAACTCATTGGATTAATGCTAATGATGGTAATGATCCTTCTCCTCGGAGTGGGGTGTAGTAAAACGAGCAATAATGAACAGGTGCTTCGCTACGCCTTAGAAGCGGAACCAGCCACTTTAGATCCAGCTAAATCCACAGCCATTCCAGAATCCTTGGTAGAGCTACAACTCTTTGAAGGGTTGACCCGTCTTGATGCCAAAGACCAGCCTACACTAGGTGCAGCAGAAAAATGGGATGTTTCTAGTGATGGGCTTACATATACTTTTTACTTGCGCTCTAATGCCAAATGGTCTAATGGTGACCCTGTCACCGCCGCAGATTTTGAATTTGCTTGGAAACGCGCTTTAAATCCAGAATTAGCTTTCGAAAATGCTTACATGTTATTTCCTATTAAAAATGCCCAGGCCTATAACGAAAAAAAACTAGGGGCCGACGCCCTTGGAATAAAAGTTCTCAATGATCACACCTTGGAAGTAACGTTAGAAAAGCCCACTGCCTATTTCTTGAATTTAACAGCATTTCATGCTTTCTACCCCGTTAATCAAAAGACGGTGGCGGCTAATCCTGACAATTGGGCTAACGATGTTACAACATTAATCGGAAATGGCCCCTTCAAAATTACCAATTGGGTTCATAGTGGGCAGCTTCAATTTGCTAAAAACGATCAATATTGGGATGTAGCAGCCGTAAAATTGTCAAAGATGGAATGGCCAATCAGCGATTCCCAATCAACTCGGCTGGCACTCGTTGAAAATAACCAAGCAGATATGATGGTAGAGCCACCCGTGGTAGAACATGACCGCTTAAATCAAGCTGGTCTCCTCAAAATATCACCTTATCTCGGCACCTACTACTATGTATTTAATACGCAAAAGGCCCCTTTGGATAATCCTAAGGTTCGCAAAGCCCTTGCTTTAGCAATTAGCCGTGAATCACTTGTTAAAAACGTTATTAAAGGAAGTAAAAAACCAGCCTATTCTTGGGTTGCGCCTGGGCTGATCAATCCTGCCACCAATAAAGACTTCCGCGAGGAAGGAGGCAATTATGAGGTAGAAGATGTAGCCTTAGCAAAAAAAATGCTAGCAGAAGCTGGATATCCTGAGGGCAAAGGACTACCACCAATCACGCTTTTATTCAATACAGGTGAAATGCATAAATCAATTGCCGAAGCCATTCAAGAAATGTGGAAACAAAACCTAGGTATTTCCGTTACCTTAACAAATCAAGAATCTAAAGTTTTCTTAGAATCGCGACATCAAGGTGAATTCCAAATTGCTCGTGCCTCCTGGGTAGGAGATTATGCGGATCCCATGACCTTTATGGATGTATTTAAAGATCCTACTAATGATGCTAAATATAACAATCCCGTCTATAATCGTGTGATAGAACAAGCACAGTCGACTATGGATCAAAAGGTTCGTATGCAAGCTATGCATGATGGGGAGAAAATTCTTTTTGATGATGGAGTCATCCTTCCCATTTACTATACAACCCAGCCCTTTGTCACTAAACCTTACGTAAAAGGCTATTTCTGGTCAGTTCTCGGCCTCGCTGATTTTAAGACAGCTTTTATTGAAAAGTAATTGGCTCACTAAAGAGTTTAGCTGGTAAAACAGTAGACTTTCAATCCCAGGCTGAATATCTTACTTCTAGAGGTGATTCTATGGATACAATTCCTCAAGTAAAACCAAAACGGCTCTATCCAGGAGACACGATCGGTATCGTGGCTCCCGCAAGCCCTGGTGATGTGGA
The DNA here is from genome assembly GCF_000725345.1 of Pelosinus sp. UFO1. Taxonomy (NCBI): domain Bacteria; kingdom Bacillati; phylum Bacillota; class Negativicutes; order Selenomonadales; family Sporomusaceae; genus Pelosinus; species Pelosinus sp. UFO1. The sequence continues at coordinate 5,051,755 of NZ_CP008852.1, read as the reverse complement.
AATGAATAAGGCAGGCATGAAATGGCTAGAAGAGCAAGGCTTTCGTATCGAATTAGGTAAAACCGTTGAGCAGATCTGGGGCTATTTGTCGGGATCGGATGCCGATCGTGCAGCAGATATTAACACCATGTTTGCCTCCCCTAGTATTAATGCTATTATTTGCCTTCGTGGAGGCTACGGAACTATGAGGCTATTAGAGCTTTTAGATTATCCTCTCATTCGGTCTCATCCTAAGATTTTTGTTGGCTACAGTGACATTACCGCCTTACATACCACGATTGGTCAACGAACAGGTCTTGTCACTTTTCACGGCCCTATGATCGCTTCCGATATGGGTAAAAACTTGCCGGATTACACTAGGGATTCTTTTTACCGAGCACTCACTAGTCCATGGCCTATTGGCTCCATTACAAATCCACCCCTTTCTCCTCCACCCCAATTTCTCGTGTCAGGAACAGCACAAGGATACTTAACTGGGGGAAACCTAAGCCTTGTAGTTGCCACTCTTGGAACTCCATACGAAATTGATACCCGTGGAAAAATTCTTTGCCTGGAAGAAATCGGTGAAGAACCCTACCGCATTGATCGTATGTTAACTCACCTAAGACTAGCTGGAAAACTGCAAGATGCAGCAGGCATCGTTTTTGCAGTCTGCGCAGATTGCGAAACCGAGGATGATCCACCTAATTTCACTCTACAAGAGGTACTGCAGGATCGTTTAGGAGACTTAGGAAAACCTGTCCTTTATCATCTATATTTCGGCCATACTGCGGATAAGGCCACTCTCCCATTGGGAGCTATGGCAATGCTAGGTGTTAACGGACTTGAAGTAATTGAAACGGCCACCACAGACTAAACTTTAGGAAAAAAGGAGACAAAACGTGGATAAAAAAACCTTGAAAGAGCAAGCGATAGCCCTAATTGATGCCATGGCTCCAGAACTTAGAGAAATCAGTCTGTTTTTGCACAATCACCCTGAGCTAGGCGAACAGGAGCACCAAGCCGCTAAGCTGCTTCGTACAGCCGCAGAGCACCAAGGATTTAAGGTAGAACAGAACATTAGCGGCTATGAAACGGCTTTTATTGCTACAAAAGGAAGCGGTGGTCCCAAAATTGCTTTTCTAGCAGAATATGATGCCCTGCCAGAACTAGGTCATGCCTGTGGACACAACTTAATTGCCGCCATGAGTTGGGGAGCGGCTGCCGCATTTGCAGCCGTCGCAGGTGATCAAGCCGTTTCCTATTTAATCGGTTGCCCAGCAGAAGAAACCAGTGGAGCAAAAGTAAGGATGGCCTCCGATGGAGTTTTCGACGGCTTAAAGGCTGCTCTTATTATTCACCCTGCGGACCGTAATAACATAGGCGGTACCTCCTATGCAACCCATCCGCTACGGATCACCTTTCGCGGTCGCCCAGCCCATGTTGCAAGCAAAACCAACAAGGGTGTAAATGCACTGGATGCCCTTATTATGTTTTATCAAGGAATAAAGCCATTGCGCCAAACTTTTACCCAGGAAACAATTTTAGCTGGTATCATTACAAAAGGCGGGGCGGCGCCTAACATCGTACCTGAAGAGGCCGAAGCAAAGTTTACCATAAGGGCTCTATCTTCTCATTACCTAGAAGAAACAGTAATTCCAGCAGTAAACCAATTGGCAACAGGTGTGGCCCTAGCCACTGGAACAACAGTAGAAACTGTGCATTATGAACCTTTATATAAAGAATTGATTAATGCTCCGCAACTTATGGATTTATTCCAAGATAACATGACACTGCTTGGCGAAACAGTAACTATCCTTGACCCAATGGACGCAGGCGGTTCTACCGATGTGGGAAATGTTAGCCACCAGGCCCCTACTATCCATCCCGATATTAACATCGGAAACAACTTGTCCGCTCATACTCCAGAATTTGCAATAGCGACAGGATCTGACTATGCCCAAGAAAGGTTGTTAGTCGGCGCTAAGGCAATGGTAATGACCGCCATTGATCTTTTGGAAGAGTAAGAGTTAATAAATAATCCCGACCTGTTAAACAGGTCGGGATTTCTTAAATTAGCCTTTCTTAAAACTCCCACAGTCTGTGCATTCAACACTAACTGCCTTATGACCATGTCTTACTACCTGAATCTTGTCTAAAGTACAGTAATCATCATCTTTACAGTGAAACTCACATTCTGCTACTACGCAACCTATGCTTGAATTATGGTTCATACTTATTTCCTCCTTGTATATGAATAGAAACATGATTATTCTATGCCTATTAATGATAATTATACGTGGAGATTATCATTATAAAAATACGAAACGTGCTAGATAAACAGGCTCATATATAGGAATGGCTCTATTTGATCAAGGGAGGTCAAGTCTTGCATCTTCTACACAAATAAAAAAACCAGAAGTCTTCACTGCAAGCAGCTACAACTTCTGGTATTATTGACTTCATGGCGGAGAGGGTGGGATTCGAACCCACGAGACAGTTTCCCGCCTACTCGATTTCGAGTCGAGCGCCTTCGACCAGCTCAGCCACCTCTCCGTGACCTGATCTACTTGAATACTCATGTCTCAGGTATCTATCTTACTAGTGTTACTCTTTCTTCTGCGTTCTCTAAAAAACTTTTTCATAATTTCAGCACATTCATCTGCTCTTACACCTGATGTAACTACCATTCGGTGGTTTAGTGCTTCATTCTGAGCTATATTAAATATCGAATCAATTGCCCCTGCTTTTACATCCACACTGCCATATACCAAGCGGTCAACGCGGCTCATGACTAAGGCACCAGCACACATAGGACAAGGTTCTATCGTAGCGTATAATGTAAGTCCAGTCAAACGCCATCGCCCTAGCTTTTCACAAGCTTCACGAATCGCTATCATTTCTGCATGGGCCGTTGCATCATGCCAAATTTCTCGCATATTATGCCCAGTGGCCACTACCTGACCATCCAGAACAAGTACAGATCCAATTGGAACTTCACCAATGTCATAAGCCTTTTGTGCTTCCGACAAAGCTAATCCCATAAAATAGTTATCATCCAACATCCGGTCACCACACAAAAAATTGGTGCGCCCGGGGGGACTCGAACCACCGGCACACGGTTTAGGAAACCGTTGCTCTATCCGCCTGAGCTACGGGCGCAAATACAGTAGTAAAAATGGTGACCCCGGCAGGATTCGAACCTGCGGCCTTTTGATTCGTAGTCAAACGCTCTATCCAGCTGGGCTACGGAGTCACGTCCCTCGATGGAACCCTTGTCCCGTCGACAAAAAATATCTTACCACAGATAGCAATATAAAGTCAACATTTATTTATTATGAATATTGTTTTAAGGATCATATTCTACTTCTCTTTCACTAAATCAGTGGATAAAGTAATGTGGATAACTTTATCCACATTACTTTATCCACAACTTTTTACCCACCAAGGCCATAAATATCCTTAATTTTTCAAGGTTCGTCATTATATTTCCACATAGTTATCCACATTTACACACCTTTTGTTGATAATTTTGTGGATAACTCTATAATTACTGTGCAAAATGCAGTAGCGACTTGATTTCTCTGGCAAGTTGCTACTGCATTAAATTTTGAAATTTATTTTTTTAGAAATCTATCGATCCAGCTTTTTCTTGTGCCTCTTGATATAAATATTGCTGACAATTTACTACTTTACCTCGACGGTATGCTCGACGGTACGTTCCATCACTTTTCATAATGTAGGCTTTACGATTATCTTTTAGCATAATATGCAAGGTAGCTTTAATACGCTCCATAATTTCATGCTTGTCCACAGGGAATAATAACTCTACCCGTTCACTTAAATTGCGATGCATCCAGTCGGCGCTAGATAGATATATCTTTTCTTTGCCACCATTTGCGAAATACAAAATACGATGATGTTCTAGGAAGCGTCCCACGATGCTTCGCACAGTAATATTCTCACTCACCTTGGGGAGACCTGGGATTAAAGCGCAAATACCACGAATAATAAGTTCAATTTTAACGCCCTTACTGGAAGCCTCATATAATTTAAGAATAATTTCTTTATCTAGTAAAGAATTCATTTTGGCAATGATATGTCCGCTTTTTCCAGACTCGGCAAATGCAATTTCTCGATCAATCATTTCCTTCAATTTATCCCTTAAACCGATGGGAGCGACCACTAATTTCTTCCACGAGGGTGGCTCAGAATAACCTAGTAACATATTAAAAAAATCAGACGCGTCTGCGCCAATTTTCTCATTGGCGGTAAATAGACTCATATCAGAGTACATTCGGGCAGTAATGTCATTATAATTACCTGTCCCCATATGCACATACCTTTTAATCTGCGAACCTTCTTGCCTAATAATCAAAGCCATTTTCCCATGGACTTTAAAACCTAATAAACCATAAATAACATGACATCCCGCCTCTTCTAGGCGCCTAGCCCATTGAATATTGTTTTCTTCATCAAAGCGGGCCCGAACTTCCACCACAACGGTGACCTGTTTGCCATTTTCTGCAGCTTGAGCAAGGGCCTTAACAATGGATGAATTACCACTTACTCGATATAAAGTTTGCTTGATCGCTAAAACCTTAGGATCAATCGCTGCCTGCCGAATGAAATTGACGACGGGCACAAAAGATTCGTAGGGATGATGTAATAAAATATCTTTACTCCATATTACGTCAAACAAAGATTGAGCATCTTTCAATTCTATAGGGATTTGCGGTGTAATTTGTTCATAACGTAAATAATCGTAACCAGTTAAATCTGCCAAGGTTGTAAAACAAGAAACATCAATCGGTCCAGAAATTTCATATAAATCTTGCTCATCAATATTAAACATTTCTAGTAAAAAATCTTTTAAAAAAGGTTTATTGATTTTACTGGTTTCTAGGCGCACCGCTTCGCCGCGTTTTCGCTGGCGTAAAGATTTTTCTACTTCTGCTAAGAGATCCTCAGCACCTTCCCCATCAATTAATAAATCTGCATTTCGCGTAATACGGAAGGGTACAATCTCTTTAATGTTATACCCACAAAAGAGTTGGGAGCAATGGGTCTTAATAATGTCCTCTAAGAATACAAATAGTTTGCCTACCCCTTGATCTGGTACTTCAATCATTCGAGGTAAAGCACTTGGTACCGGAAGAATGGCCGTTTGCATTTCCTCTTTCCCTTTACTTAGCAGAACCGCTAAATTCAGACTCCGATTCGCCAGCAATGGAAAAGGGTGACTCGCATTCACAGCTAAAGGCGTAAGAATCGGATAAATCGTATTATAAAAATAACTTTCTACCCATTGTTTCCCATTCCCAGATAAGCTTTGTACATCATTTACATAAATATCGTGGTTTTGCATGCCACCAAGAATTTTCTTTAGATACAAATACTGTAATCGTACCATTTCCCGCACAGACTGCCCAATCAATAGAAGCTGCTCTTGTGCGTTAAACCCTGCTGCATCTTTCTTAAGAATACCACTCTCAACTTGCTGTTTTAATCCAGCAACTCGAATCATAAAAAACTCATCTAAATTAGAACTAGCAATCGCCACAAATTTTAATCTTTCTAGCAAAGGCTTTCCAGAGTCATTGGCTTCTTGCATTACCCGTTCATTAAACTTCAGCCAGCTTAATTCTCTATTTAAGAAATTCTGCTCTTTATCAAACATGGCTCCACCCTGCCTATATTAAAATTTTCAATTATTTCATGTAAAATTTCACTTTCGACATAAATCCTTTTATTTCCTGCACTTTTGGACAACATAGGATGACTTTTGCAGGAATTAACAATATCTTAACAATTTAAATATTGTAATCTTCTTAATATTGCGCGTTTAATATTTTGCTAATTTTGCAGAGGATTTTTAATAAATAATGCTAATACTTAAGAAGATAAATATTTGTAGTCGATAAAGGAGAAATGAATTCATGAATCAACGAATTGCTATTATTGATTTAGGATCAAACTCTGCCCGCCTAATCATCGTAGAAATCTACGAAAACGGTGCTTATAATCTAATTTACCACCAAAAAGATGCCGTCCGTTTAAGCCAAGCTGCAGATAAAGACCGTAGATTACAACCTGAAGCCATGGTTCGCGCTATGAACTTACTAAAAAGCTTCACCCATATGTGTCAAATACATAAAACTGATAAAATTCTAGCTGTAGGCACAGCAGCACTCCGTAATGCAGTTAACGGTGGCGAATTTATTGAAGAGGTTCAAAAAGAAACAGGAGTTACCATAGAAATTATTAGTGGTGAAGTAGAAGCCAAACTTGGTTATCTAGGAGCTATTAATACGCTAGACGTTACAGATGCTATCTTATTTGATCTAGGCGGCGGTAGTACAGAATTAACATTAGTTAAAAATCGCAAGGCTGAAAAAGTAATCAGTTTACCCTTTGGCGCCGTCACGTTGACAGAACGATTCAATATCGAAAATAAAGCCAGCGAAGAGCAACTAGCAAGTCTCAATGAGTTTATTAGTCAAGAGATTGATAAAATCCCTTGGCTCAAGAACCTTAAGCTTCCCCTCGTTGGCATTGGTGGAACAGCTCGTAGCATTGGTAAAATGGAACAGAAGCGTAACAATTATCCTTTATTGAAATTACATAACTACCGTACTAGTTCTATCTCATTTCATTCCTTATGGGATGATGTTACAAAAATGACCTGTGCTCAGCGCCGCAAAGTAGCTGGCCTCAGCAATGATCGCGCCGATATTATTATTGCCGGACTGGCTATTGTTAAACAATTATTCGATAAAAACACAAGCACCCAACTCATCATCAGTAGTTGCGGCGTACGAGAAGGACTATTCTTTGAATATTACCTTTCCCAAACCGGGCACACTGAACTTATCCCCAGTCCCCTCGTCCATAGCACCCACAACATGTTATTATTTTACAAAGTAAACGCTAACCATGCCTGTCATGTGGCCAAGTTAGCCAACCAATTGTTTAATGATTGGCAAGAAGCATTAGATCTACACCCCAATGATAAACCCCTTTTAGAGGTGGCTGCCTTGCTACATGATACTGGTATTCGCGTTAATTACTATGACCACGCTAGGCACAGTGCCTATCTAATCGAAAATGCTCGTCTATTTGGCCTTTCTCATCGGGAGCAAATTATGGCGGCTGTCATTGCCGGCTGGCATCATAGCCCCTCGGTAAAATACTCTTACAACAGAATCTATAATGAGTTTTTAGATGCAGGCAATTGGCAAACAGCCCGAAAATTAGCTTTATTACTTGCTTTCGCCGAAGCCTTAGATACTACCCAAATGGGCCTTGTTGAAAAAGTTACCACTGTATTTTCAGATAAACAAGCACAACTAAAATTAACCACTAAGGAAGCCATTCCTTTAGAACTACAAGCGCTAAAGAAACATAGCAAATGGTTAAAAAGAGAAACTCGCTTTGATTTGAGTATTACTGAGTAAAAAATAACATAGATAGTAAAAGGCACAGCAGATGATCACTCTGCTGTGCCTTTTGCCTTTTAGTTGTATTCACCTTTAGTTCTACTGAAATATCACTCCCAAACCAAACTTCGCTTGTTTTTATTCCAATTCGTTGCATAAATGCATAACCATGAAGGTAGCTAGGGATACTCCAAATATATGAGAAGAAGAAACCTAATTTAACTTATATCATCATATTTACTTTCAAATCCAAACTATTATAAAATGAGTTATAAAATCCTCACTGGAGGCTCCCATGAATACCTTTTTAAATCCATTCGGCAACCTAACTTTGATTTTCACCTTTGTGAGCAAGGTATTCCCCTTAATTACGAAGGAACTAACACATTGGTCCAATTATGCCTCCTCCCACGCTTCCTCAGAACTTCGGACACAAGCATTGGCTAGTATTAGGGACAAAAAATTTCACTGTCAAGGAGGAAGCATTTATAGTTTATATCCTACTGTAGATATAGCTACATTCATCCCCCTGATAGTATCCCTGCAAACAATTAGTGATTACCTAGATAATCTTTGCGACCGAGCCGATATCATGGATGAACAAGCCTTCAAACAGCTGCATTTAGCTATGACAGATGCTCTTACCCCTGATGCACTACCCCAAGATTATTATGCTTATTATCCTTTCAAGGAGGATGGGGGGTATCTCAAACAGTTAGTTATCACATGCCAGCAACAAATACGGGCCCTACCGTCCTATGAACTTGTAAAGTCGGAAATTCAAAAATTAGCCTGCCTTTATAGTGAACTACAGACGTATAAACACCTTGACCCTAGTATACGAGAAGTAAAAATGACAAATTGGATAACCCATCATATTGGAGACTATCCTCAGATTACGCCTTGGGAATTTGCCGCCGCTACAGGTTCTACACTAGGAATGTTCATGCTCTGTGCTGCCGCTAGCGACAAGAATCTCCACCCTCATACTGTCAAAGTAATCGATTCCGCTTATTTTCCTTGGATTAGCGGCTTACATATACTACTGGATTACTTCATCGATATGGAGGAAGATCAGGCAAACGGTGATCTTAATTTTGTATCCTACTACAGAAACGCATCCCAGATACTTTCTCGCTTAACCCTTTTCACCGAACAAGCCTTTTTACAGGCTAGCACCTTGCCAAATCCATCTTTTCACAAAACAGTCGTACAAGGGCTGCTCGCTATGTATCTTTCCGATCCGAAGGTCGCCACATTAAAAGATCAATCAATACGAAAGTCTCTCTTAAAAACTGCTGGTGGATATACTCGTTTTCTTTATTATTTGTGCAAATTGTTACGCTTTAAAAAGAAACTCTAATAAGAAATAATAAGAAAAGACTTGGCTTAGGCCAAGTCTTCAGACGCAGGCAGAAGCCTTAGTCGTTCTTACTTGGAATCAAGGAAGTGCTATACTTTCTGATTCCGTAAAAAATGCTGAGCGCAATTCGAGCACTCAGCATTTTTTATTATTTTTTCATGGTTCCGGCAGTTTTTATTAGAGCCGTCACCAATTCAGCACTATTATATAAATCAATTTCCTTAATGTATTCATCTGTTGTATGTACTTTATTCATCCCTACTCCCAATACAGCTGTAGGTACTCCATAATTATTAAAGAAATTAGCATCACTGCCGCCACCTGTCGCTTTAATTTCTGGAGTTAAGCCAATACTTTCGGTTGCATTCACCGCAAGTTTTACTACTGGGGCATCTTCTGATAATACATAAGGACCATAAGCTTTATTTACCTTTACCTCAGCACGTGCACCGTTATCCACTGCCACTTTTTCAAAGGTTTCCTTCATATGAAGGGTTTGCTTTTCCAATTTTTCCATGTTACGGCTGCGGGCTTCGCACTTTAACTCTACCACATCGGGTACAATATTAGTCGCAATACCGCCACTAATTATACCTATATTGGAAGTAGTTTCAAAATCAATACGTCCAACCTGCATTTGGGCTAATGCCTTACCAGCTACCACAATGGCATTAATGCCTTCTTCTGGAGCAACACCTGCATGGGCCTTTTTGCCATGAACTACTGCCATAATACTATTTTGCCCAGGTGCCATAGTAATTACTTCACCAGGTGCACCACTAGAGTCAAGGGCATAACCAAAATCAGCTTTCAACAAGCTTGGATCAATATTCTTTGCTCCATTTAAGCCCCCCTCTTCAGCCACCGTAAACACAACTTGAATCGGGCCATGAGAAATATTTTCTTCCTTAATAACACGCAAGGCTTCTAAGATAGCTACGATCCCGGCTTTATCATCTGCACCAAGAATCGTATCGCCAACAGAAGTGATCACTCCGTCCTTAAGTTGAGGTTCTATGCCACCACAAGGTTCCACACAGTCCATATGAGCGCTTAACATTAAAGTGGGCGCATCCTGCAAGGTCCCTTTGCTATAAGCAAGTACATTACCACAATTACCGCCAATTTTTTCGCCTACATTGTCTTCGGTAACTTCAAGTCCTAAATCCTTGAGACGTGCCTTAAGTAAATCGGCGACTTCACGTTCATCCCTAGTGGAACATTTGATTCTTACTAGTTCAAAAAATTCTTCTAACACTCTTTGTTTATTAATCATTCTACGACCTCCCTACAATATAACCAATAATTTTGTACTCCGTAGAAAAACACTATCTTACTTTTATAACATTCTTACAGCAAAATAATATTCCTGCCTAGGGAATGTAAAAATATAGTTTTTTCTCGATATTTTTTAATTTTAGCAGACATACTAGAGTAAAGTACTCATCGAGAAAAGGAAGATTATACACTATGCCTAAAATTATTGCTCTACAATCTACTGATCCAACACTAATTGATCTATTGCATGAGCAAGGCTACACTGTTATCGATATGTATGAAGCTCACCGCAATCGAGAGCTTGTTGATGCTTATCTCTATACCACCTATCATCCAGATGCCTTAACTGCTTATCATAGTGTAGCCGAACCAACAGATATTATCCTAGAAAACGAAGGGGAAATAGACCCCTTACCGACCACCCTTATGCTAAATATTTCAGGCCTACAGCCGGAACAAGTGCTGCTAATATTAGGGCGAAGACTATAAGAAAAACGCTACACGTCCTTTTTGAACCACAGAGGCGCAGAGGACCGCAGAGAAAAGATAGATAGAGTTATAAAATCCCCCCCTCAGCGTTCTCTGCGCCTCTGCGGTTCATCATCTTTCTCACTTCTTGGTAAAACTTATCAATCTTCCCTTTGTTACGATACCTTCACCAAATTTATTTTTCAGTTTATCAAGCGCTTCATACACAGCCGTTCGTTTATGATCTTGTTCATCAAATAGGGAAAGTTGGCTATCTCCTGCTTGCAAGTTCGATACAGTAATACCTAGTAACCGAACCCCTTCTTGCAAAGGTATTTGACGACAAATATGGATTGCCGTCTCATAGAGCGTTTCATCAAAATGAGTAGGTTCCGATAGGGTTTTACTACGAGTAATGGTTTTAAAAGATGCAAAACGCAATTTAACAGTAATGGTCCTGCCCTTGTATCCATGTTGCCTAAGCCGCCAGCCAACCTTCTCAGCTAATGCCAAGAGTTCGGTTTCAATTTGTCCTATTTGCCTAAGGTCAACAGGAAAAGTTAGTTCATTACCAATCGTCTTAGGCTCAAGTTCAGGAATGACGGGTCTATCATCTTGTCCATTGGCTAAGTTATGTATGGTATAAGCCATTTGTCCACAATGTTTTGCCAACTGAACTACGTCCGTTTTCCCCAATTGACCAATGGTGTAAATCCCCAAATTTTTCAAAATCTGCGCTGTAGCCTCTCCTACCCCCCACATCCGAGTAATGGGTAAATCATGAAGCATAGCTTTTTCTTCTCCTGGAGCAACCACTACAAGCCCATCTGGCTTTTGCAAATCGGAAGCCAATTTAGCTAAAAACTTATTAGGGGCTACCCCAGCGGAAGCTGTAAGCCCTAGTTCACTCTTAATACGTTCTTTAATACATTGGGCGATTGCTTTTGGACTATCATAAAGTTGATCCATTCCTGAAACATCTAAGAATGCTTCATCTAATGACAAGGGCTCAACGAGGGGGGAAAATTCAGAAAAAATTCGGTTTAGGTGAACAGAGACTCGGCTATACTTTTCGTGGTCACAAGGTAAAAAGACTCCTTCCCGGCAGCGACGTCTCGCTTCCACCATGGACATAGCGGAGTGTACACCAAAACGGCGGGCTTCATAAGAAGCAGTAGCCACTACCCCTCGATTTCCCATACCTCCAACAATCACAGGTTTCCCTTTTAATTCCTCATTATCTCGTTGTTCCACTGCTGCAAAAAAAGCATCCATGTCAATGTGTATAATCCAGCGCTCCATTATTTCACCAACTTTTAATTCACTTGTGATAATACTCTTTCTGACTATACAACAAACGCCTTCATCTTGTTCCCAAGATAAAGGCGTTAACTATTTTAAAATGGCGGAGCGACAGGGATTCGAACCCTGGCAGGCCTTACGACCTCTAACGATTTAGCAAACCGTCCTCTTGAGCCGCTTGAGTATCGCTCCATGTTATTTGAATGGCGGAGGGGGTGGGATTCGAACCCACGGACCCCTTACGAGATCGCTGGTTTTCAAGACCAGTTCCTTGAACCGCTCGGACACCCCTCCGGGCTCGGTAACACATTTATGATTATAACAGCATATCGTTTCCATGTCAACAGCAGTAGACATAAAATTTATAAATATTTTTATAGTAAGTGACCACGATTGGCAATCACATTAATAACACCACTATCATACTTGAAAATGGGGATACGCCGCAATTCAAATTCAGGAGACTCTTTGAGACAAATGCCTTCCCGTACAGTAAACCCTGTATTATAACCCACATTTTTGGCTATTTGTACAACTGCCTCATTATAGCTTCCCCGCGGATAAGCAATCGCATCCACTTTTTTTCCTAAAACACTCTCTAATATGGCTTTTGAATTAACTAATTCATCATAAACAGCAGTTTGATCAAGCTCTCCTAAGGCTCTGTGTGTTACTGAATGGGAGCCAAAGGACATGCCGCCTTGTTCCATTTCCACAATATTCTCAGGAGTAAGCCGATCTTGCGTCCATAACATATCCGTAATAATAAAAAAAGTTCCCACCATTCCATGCCTTTTTAATATCGGATAGGCATTTTGAAAATTGTCCAAATAACCATCATCGAAAGTAATCAAGACAGGTTTTTCTGGCAACTCCACATTGCGGTCACTCATAAAGTTTTGGAATTCTCCTAAGGTAATACTGCAATAACCTCTTTGCTGCAAACTGTCTAAATCATTAGAAAATCGTTCTGGAGTAACAGTCAGATTATCTGTCGTATATCCTACTCGATGATATGCCAAAACAGGAATTTTACGATAACCAGATCCACCACTAACAGCGACCTGAAATAGTAATTCCGAGGTACTTACACCGACCAGTGTACTAAAGCACACTTTTAAGAAGCTACGACGTGAAATCATCACTATGACCCCTTTCCACCAAGGAACCTAATTTTAATATACTGTATACATTCCTCTTAAGGTTATTGTATCATTATCTATATTTTTTTCCCATATTTTTTATTCTTTTTTGTAGAATTTTCTTATTGGTCCAATCGATAGTAAGACCATACACAATGTAGACCTTTCAGAGTACCACCACACTGGCAATTTTCATGACCACATACCCTAGAACATACCGTGTCCACTCCCGACTTGCTGACCCGCTCTGAAACTTCTTTCACTGGTTGAAGGGCTCGCCCTCTCTTTATTTTATAACCAGTCCGTTTATCTCCTAGTTTACAGAACCACTGCCACAACTTCAAAGTAGAACCCCTCCTCTCGCTTTTGCTTTTAGTATACGCTACTGCACTTCCTTTGCCTATGACATAGATCACAAATTTAACTTACTAACCTACGTCTCGCTAAATATTTGTATAGCCATTATAATGATGACTATATTCTCCATCCTTAAGCAGAAAGGCAGGATTCGTAATGAAACAACTTGACCAGCACCGACAGGAAGCTTTTGTACAACAATTATTTTCCAGCATTGCTAAGCGGTATGATATATTAAATGCACTCTTTACTCTAAACCAAGATACTTATTGGCGAAATTTCGCCGCAGCGAAAGCTGGTCTAAAAGAAGACAATTCCGTCCTTGATGTATGTTGCGGCACAGGAAAGTTATCCCTTTCCTTAGCAAGATACCTAGGATCCAGTGGGAAAATCATCGGCCTAGATTTTTCAGAAAGTATGTTACTTGAGGCCAAGCAAAATATTCAAAAATCCCCTTATCAACAAAATATCACCCTCATACAGGGCAATGCCCTTAAATTACCCTTTGCTGAAAATTGTTTCGACTGTACTACCATTGGTTTCGGCCTTCGAAATGTATCCGATATAAAGAGCACCTTAGAAGAAATGTATCGCGTGACAAAACCTGGTGGCACTGTATTATCCTTAGATTTATCTAAGCCTAGTGCACCTATCTTTAAACAACTCTATTACCTTTATTTTGAGAACTTACTCCCCTTTTTAGGGAATTTAGGTTTTACAAAAAATCGCCCTTACTACAATCTTCCTGCTTCTTTGAAAACCCTTCCCCACCAATCCGTTATTGCAGATATGTTCAGCCAAGTAGGTCTACAACAGGTTACCTACCACCAACTAACTGGAGGTATCGCAACTGTACATTTAGGAAAGAAATAAATTTAGTCAGGTAAATCTTTATTTTTTAACTGAAAAGGGGAAAAGGATTTTAAACATAAAAAAGCTCAAGGAATATAATCCTTGAGCTTTTTCTACTTGTTCTTATATTTTGATTCTACTATCTACTACATTCCAATTAATACTTTTGAAAAAATTTGCTATATATTGAGGTCTTTTTAAACCATAGTCTAACATATAAGAATGTTCCCAAGCATCTAACACCAATAAGGGGGTACGGTCTACAGGATGCCCGCTATGATGTTCATCTAGCCAAAGATTATTTAATTTTCCATTGTTGTTATCTTGGCATAGCATAGCCCAACCAACGCCTTGCATACTAGCTGTAGTCTTAAAGTCTTCTTCCCATGCTTCATAACTGCCGAAGTTTTCCTTCAATAGTTTTAATAATGAGGAGCTAAGGTGAATCTCATTTCGTCCACCCAAATTTTCAAAATACAATTCATGCAAACGCATACCAGCAACTTCCTGATCGATTCGTTGCTTAAGCCCTGCATATTCTATGGGGTCTGCCTGTCCTTCTGCTAAGGTGTTTTCAATATGCGCTACAATTTCATTCGCGTTTTTAACATATCCATTGTATAAGTTAAAATGATTTATTAAGAGCGTGTCACTAAAACCCTGAATCCCCAAAAGATCACTATAGTCCTGCGCTTGATATGACATCTGCCTTCCCTCCACGTTAAGTATTTCTGCACTAAGCAATCGTTCTTTTTATATGGATATGTTTGTAATTAATTACTAGCATATCCGCTTTTTTATATTATATGATATTGTTTTTGTATTATATCACGTTACAGCTGTCATTGCTTCATCAATACAGCATTTATACAGTATACTTTTTTTTACGTGTTATAATGAAAATAATTATCAATAAAGATTTAAAGGATGGATACGAATGGACGTTTTAAAATCAATCATTTTTTTTGTTTTAGCTGGCTTATTTGAAATTGGTGGCGGTTACTTAATTTGGCTTTGGGTTCGAGATGATAAAGGTATTAGCTATGCAATCTTTGGCGCTATGATCTTAGTAGCATATGGATTCATCCCTACATTACAACCTGCTAATTTTGGACGAGTTTATGCCGCATATGGAGGAATTTTTATCGTCCTTTCTATCTTGTGGGGTTGGGGCATTGATAAAATCGCCCCAGATAAGTTTGATATGATCGGAGGGCTTATTTCCCTTGTAGGCGTAATAATTATTATGTACTGGCCTAGGTGATAGATTTAGCAATATTATGAAGAAAGGCTTTGATGCATCTTTTTTAACCGCAGAGATACAGAGGACACAGAGAAAATATAGGTAGGGTTACATTTCAAAAGTAGCGTTAATAACATGAAAACTATCCTAACTATAGATAGCAGGTATATTTTTAATTATAAATCTTGATAAATTAAGAAAAAGAAGCTGCCAGTTATAACTTGACAGCTTCTTTTGTACTAAATACATATAAATATTTTTCTTTTACTGGCTGTTTGAAAATCCGTTCTACTGCATCAGCATATAGATTAAGCTGTATAGTATAGCGCTCAATGAGATCTTTGCTATCTGTGACCCAGTCGGTCTTATAATCCAATAATACTAAGCCACCATCCTCATCAAACAAGGCATCGATAACCCCTTGAATGAAGATTCCTTCACCCGCACCTGCCATATCATCATAGAACTTTTCCGCGGGAAGAACTAGGCTGAAAGGTAATTCTCGCCTTACCTTAGGTGAAGAACATAACCGCTGACCTAAGCTGCTTTGAAAAAAGGCTACCACACCTGCACTATCTACAATGTCAGCGTGTTCAGGTAAGATCATTTCCTTAGCAACCATATTGGCGATTTGTTCTTTAATACCAACCTCAGACAAATCCCCCTGTAAATCCATCTGTTGCATGATACTATGCATTAATGTGCCTCGTTCTGCACCAGTTAACCCCACGGACTGTTGAATAAACCGTGGGCGTAAAGCAATCGATTTTTTAGCAAAGTTTTGCTGACTACTTTCAACTACTTGCGTATCAAAACGCCGTTTGATTTCCGTCACCGACAACTTAGCAGGTTTTCCTACAATATGCTGATAGCCATATTGCCAGCCTAGCGTTTTCTCTACCCAGGCATAATCTTCTCCACCATCTACGGGTTGCAAGTTGCGAATATTCTCTAGCAGCGTGGCAGCTTCAGATTGCTCCTCATCTACCTCCAGTAATTGACTACGAGAATAAACATCTACTTGCCATTTTGACGGATCTTTAGAAAAAATTGGCCTCAGTTCTTGCTCGCACTCTCCATATACCCGAAGAGCAGTGCCACCCTCATGCCGAGCCACAGCAGGACACAACCAATCCAAATAGTTACTAGCCCCTGCAATGAGTGCGTCGGGCAATGTAGGTTGCGAGCGATCTGTATATTGGCACCACCCAGCCGCCTTTTTAGCCAATTTACTTACAGAGCCTACAAGAATCAGCTTTTCTCTTGCTCTTGTTAAAGCTACATAAAGAATACGTAATTCCTCTGCTTTGGTCTCCATAATAAGCTTATGACTAATGCCATGCCGTGCTAATGTAGGGTAACGAAAACGCAGTTCTGGATTGGTAACATAGGGCCCCACCCCTAAGACCTTGTGACACAACACCAACGCTTTACTATCTTGCAGATTGATATTCTTGCCTAAGTCCGCTACAAATACAAGTGGAAACTCAAGTCCCTTACTTTTATGAATACTCATAATCCGTACTACATTTTCACTTTCCCCCAAGGCTCTGGCAACAGCAAGGTCAGATCCTTTATCCTGCATACGCTCTACAAAACGCAAAAAGCGAAATAAGCCGCGAAAATTTGTTCCTTCATATTGACGAGCCCGATCATGCAGCGCTCTTAAATTGGCTTGCCTTAGCATGCCACCAGGCATACCTCCGACATAATCATAGTACCCCGTATCACGATAAATCTGCCAAATGAGTTCTGGAACACCTTTACGGCGAGATAAATTACGCCATTGTTCAAGCTGTTTCACAAAACTTTTCACTTTTTCCCGTGTTTTTTCGATTAGGCTTGCGTTATCCACCTCATGGCTCAAGGCGATCCACAATTCCTCCCCCTGACAGCACAAACGGACTTCTGCTAACTCTTCCGTCGTAAATCCTACCAAAGGCGAACGCAATACCGCCGCCAAGGCGATATCTTGACGTGGATTATCGATCACACTTAATAAAGATACCATGATCTGTACTTCGATTTCCCTAAAGTAACCAGCATCTAGTTCAGCATAAGCAGGTATACCTGCTTTTCTTAGTACATCCAGCATTACATTTGCCTTGCCTTTTACTGACCGGAGTAAAATAACGATATCTCGCCAAGCTAGGCTGCGATACTCTTTTAACCCTTTATCATACACTCGATAATTGCCTGTCATAAACTCGCTCATCTTTTTGGCAATTAAACGAGCCTCTAATTCAAAACCACTTAGTTCTGCCTCTTCCATTAACTCGGCTGCAGGGCCATCAGCGGCTTCTACGCCTTCCCCACTATCTATCTCCCCTTCGGAAGAACCCATTTGTACTTCCGCTTCATCCCGATCTACAATGCAGAGTTCCACAGGCCCTTCTAGCAGTTTGCCCTGCTCTCCTGGGTAATCAGGACCAGGATTAAGTTTCTCCGCCTCCCCATACTCTAGTTCTCCAATCCGGGGCGACATCAACTGCACAAAGAGAAAATTGACAGCATGAAGCACCCCCGCCCGACTACGAAAATTCTGGGATAAATCGATTCGAGCATACTGACTGCCAGCTGTCGGATACTGGCGATATTTTTCCATGAATAATTCCGGTTCTGCTAAGCGAAAACGATAAATACTCTGTTTAACATCACCCACTAAAAATAAATTAGGTTGTTTCGTACTTGCTACCAAACGCAAAATAGTTTCCTGTACCCCATTGGTATCTTGGTATTCATCCACCATTACTTCCGCAAAACGCTCCTGCAATTGGATCGCAACAGAAGAAGGTATGATCTCTCCTAGCTGACTTTCCGATGCAAGCAAAATTTGTAAACAAAAATGCTCCAAGTCATTGAAATCCAATACATCTTTGCTACGCTTTGCCTTGGCAAATTCCTGACCAAATTCAATCACCAACTTACCTAACGTATCTACCACAGGAGCAATTAGACGCATATCTGCCAATAATTCTTCTGCTGGGCGATCAAAGAAATGTACCTTACAGTCATTGATTTTATCTTTGACCTTCTGCCTGCCCCGTTGAAAATATTTCTTCATGGACTCATCTGTACCTTTTGGCACGGCAGCAATTTTCTCAAACTTACAACTTTCAATAGCACTAGCCAGACTTTCCCAGGAATGATTAGCTGCAGACAGCAGTTCATCAAGGACAGCCCGATCTGCCATAAAGGTATCTACATAGGCATCTATGCTGCCAGGTCTTCCAGCCTCTAGGCAAAGAGTATCTAATTGTTGCCCCGCCTGTTCTAAATCCAAGACTATTTTCTCCCGAATTAGCTTCGACCAAGGAGTTTGATCAACAGTAGCGGCTTCAGGCAAAGCAAACTCTTGTGAAAGACCAGCTATCCATTTTTCTGGCCAAGGATGACTCTGGGAGAAATTATATAATCCTAGTACCAATTGATACAAGGAATTGTCACTCTGCTCATCCCCATAGTGTTCTACTAAGTCTAAAAATGCCTCGTCCCCTTGGGCGTATTTCGCCTCAAATAAATTTTCCAGCACTTCTGTTTTCATAATTGTCACTTCTGCCTGGCCAGCAATGCGAAATTGAGGATCTAAATCTAAGAGATGAAAATTCTGCCGTACAATGTTTTGACAAAAGGCATGAATGGTAGAAATGGCAGAAGAATTGAGTAGTGCTAACTGCCGCTGAATATGCTCAGAACGAGGCTGTTTTTTTAATGCATCATTCAAAGCCGAGCCAATTCGCCCGCGCATTTCAGCCGCTGCCGCATTGGTAAAGGTAACAACTAGCACCTTATCTACATCAACTGGCTGCTCTTTATCTAATATACGGGAAATAATCCGCTCAACTAGTACAGAGGTTTTACCCGAACCAGCAGCCGCAGCTACTAATAGATTTTTATTCCGTGTTTCAATTGCCAATAACTGCTGCTCAGACCAACTCATTTGGTTTTACCTCCTGGCCTTGGGTAATTTCCCCCATAATAGTACTTTCATCTTGCTTTGCCAATCTACGATATTGATTCTCTGGCAACAAACTATCAAACTGACATACGGCACTGTACTGACAAAAGCCACAAGGTGTCCGTTTATCTAAAGCATACGGACTAATCTCGATTTTCCCCGCCATAATTTCCCGTGCCGTATCGACTAATTTTTGCTCCACATAGCTAAGTAATAATTGAAACTCTTCAGGTTCTTTGACATAAGACAAACAATTGCTATAAAAGGTATCATCCTTTTTCAAGGCAACCTTTAAGAATTCAGAATAACCATCAATGGTGTGATCCAATAACCGTATTACTTGAGAGTCGGCTAATACCCAACCTGGCATCTTTAAGAGTCCATTAATTTTTTTACAAATTTCATCGGCGTCTAACTTAATTTTATCTGAGAGATTCGGATTCTTTAAGAAATAATACAAAACTCCAGCAGGTAAACAGTCCTTATACGCTTTACTCGCTACCAACAGATACGTTAATAACTGGAGCCGCAAACCATAATATACATCCACCAATTTAAGCCAAGCTCCCCCTGACTTATAATCAATAATTAGCATATACTTTTTGCCTTCCAATTCCGCAATGTCCAAGCGATCAATCTGACCGACTATTTCCAAGGAAATATCATCTGGCAACATATAGACGAGAGGTGGCAAAGCATCCTCCCCCCGCCCGAATGATTTTTCCATGGCTATGGGTTTAAACGTACTTACCCGATCAAATTCTACTAGACGACGTACGGCACGAGTCACAGTCCGTTTCAGTCTGCCCACCAAGTGCTTATGCTGTTCCGAGCTTAACAAAATCTCATTTTGCAGTTTTGGCGCCAATTCTTCCACCACTTGGTTGACAATCTCCTTATATTCCCCTTCGCTCATACTACCCCAGTCACGCCCGGCATCTTGCAAGCTATCACCAAATCCTTTGAGAGCAGCATGCAAAAACTGCCCCCAGTCAGGTGCCTGTAAACGAAAAACGGCTCGTTCCTTAAGGCTTAAGCCATACTGCGCAAAATGTTTGAAGGGACAGGCCTGATAGGATTCAAAACGAGTAACACTGCCCCGCAGTTTATTTTGCTTCGGATATAAACGATTCGCCAAATTCCCCGGCAATGACTCTACCTGATTGTGATGAAACAACCCAGCTACGGCTCTTTGCACATACCATTCCAGCCCTTGTTCTTGTCTTGCCCAGTTATAAACATCCCACCACACGCCAGCAATCTTCTCACCGCTCTTGTAGCTTCGAAGTACGGCCGCCAAAGCGGAAATACTGCGTTTCCCATGAGCGATATACTGCTGTTCACTCCCAGTTATAGGCTCTACAGGCAAAGAATGAAACGGTACTCTTGCCAATTCTCGAATCCGTTTAATTAGCAAGGATGGACTAAGCCCCTTGCCTTCTTCATCTGCTAGAGGATAACTAAGCCATAAATACTCTTTAGCTCTTGTTAAGGCTGTATATACCAAAAACCGCTCCGCAAAAGAATCCGACTGTGAACCTGGGGCTAGTTCTAAACCAAACTGAATCATTTGCCCTCGTTCGGCATCAGTTAATAAACCTTCACCCCGCCCGCGCATGGGCAATACTCCATCATTTACCCCTGGAACATAAATACTTTTAATATTTACCAAGCTAGTCTGCTCCATAGGAGATACTGTAACATAGTCAAGCCCTGGAGGAATGAGACTGAGAGTAAGACCTTCCAAGCCTTCACTCAACATAATCCCATAATCGGCTACTGTCATCTCCTCTGTGCCGCAGATCTCCACAATTTGTTCTAATAACTGAATAACTTGATCCCATAACTGACGATGTTCCCTCGCCTGCTCCAAATCCCCTATTTCTTCGGCATGCACCGCCCACTGCTCCAATTTTTCGGGCACCATCAATCCTGCTAAAAATTCATATAAGGCTGTCGTCATCTCTAGTACCGTCGTTGCGGCTTTCATCTGTTGCTCCAAGAGCAGCAAAGGCGCAGAAGCTTTGCTTCTAACCTCATTGATAGTTTGAAGATGCTCTTGTTGTACCTCATTTAGTTCCGCATCTTCCCCTAAGGAAAAACGGCGAATAAATGTCCACAGCTGACCATTTGTCCATTTTGTACCGCGAATACCAAACTCCAATACGTAGTTTTCCAATTTATCAATATCATCCCGGGACAAATCAAATAAATCTGTCTTAAAACAGCGAAACAAAGGTTCATAACTCCATCTTTCCGTGATCACTTCTATACTAGAACGCAACAATTCCGCTAAAGGATGATGCACTGGTTGGCGTTTTCGATCACTAAAGAAAGGTATCTCATAGTCAGCTAACACAGTCTCCACAAGTTCAGCATAACTTTCTGGATCACGCAGCAGAATTCCAATATCTCGCCAACGATATCCTTCTTCCCGACATAACCGTAACATATCCCTTGCCATACCTTCGACTTCTATCCGGCGATTGGCAGCCTCCGTTACCACAGCTCCTTTGGTTTCACCTGCCCAAACTGCGGAAGGAAAAGTAAATAGCTGCGCTTCCATATGCCCTAGCAAGGGAGCCGTAAATCGTTGGTTCTGGGTTAACTCCACTTCTTCAATTTCAGCCCCCATTTTTCTTGCCATATCCAATAGCTTTCTTCGGGTGTCCCATTGACGATGAAATAAGGCTGTCTCACTTGCCTGCTCACTAGACTTGGCATCTGCCAAACACAAGGTAATGGTCACACTAGCAGAGTTTGCTAATAGCCCAGCTACTACATCTGCTTCTTGCGGATTGAACCAAGTAAAGCCATCAATCCACACCTCTGCTTGATGCAAAATAGCAGACTGGGGAATCTTCTTTGCCAATAAGGTAAGATAATCTTCCGGATCGGTATAACGCCCTTGCAAAAAGTTTTCAAAACCTTGATACACTAAGGCTAAATCATGAATTTTATCACCAATTGGCAAATCACCACATTGCCCTTCTATCTCTGCCAAAGATTCTGGAGATACACCATAGGCTTTAAACTCCTGAATCATACTGACTAAAATATCGGCGAAACTACGTTGGGCAGCCGCCCGATGAAATATCTTAAAATCTTCTCGATGCTCATGTAATAATTTATTCAATACGATCCGTTTCCCAAGTTCTGTAATATGAGGGCGAACCGCACCACCTGTTTCCATTAAGATTCGATGTGCCAAACGACGAAAACCGAAGACATAGGCCCTAGTAAAACCATCAATGCCAGGAGTAGATGCTAACTCATGCTCTACCTGAAAGGTAGCGTGCTCCGGCAAGATCATGATCATGGACCGTCCCTCTGGTGATGCCGCTAACATTTGACCCATTTCTTCTAAACAATACTGGGTCTTGCCACACCCAGCTCTTCCTATAATTAAACGAAGCTTCACTTGTGTTTCACCTCTAACTTATATCTTGCTATTGCAGTGATATTCGGTATAAGAAGGGAAAAGTCCTACCCTTTCCCTAGCTGTTCGGATACTTTCGAGGTGAAAAACTGACTGTCTTTTTCATTTTCTGAGTCTTACTACTTAACATTGCAGGTAATTTGTTCGATATGTAATATAATGGTTATATTTTCCAATGGATAAGGAGGGGATTCTTAATGTCTAACAACGGAGGTCTAATTACTAATTTATTAAATACTAATTCGAATAGTACGTTAAATTCGCTAGAAAAATATAGAGATAACATGCTAAAGAAGTTACAATCTAAAACTGGCAATAATGGAAATGGCGATGCTAGTTCTATTCATATAGGCAGAAAAGAAACGATGGTAGCCTTACAAGGAGTTACAAAGCAAATACAGCAGGTTCAGTATGCAAAAACTGCACGAAAACTTCAAGAAGATTGGTATAAAAACGAATCATCCCCAGCTAAAAGTCCTAGTAAACGTGCGAAAATTAGAAGGGAGCATGAAACGTATCTTTTTAACGCTAGTATGGGACATTTAATTTTAGCCAAAGCAGATATTTCTGTAGATGAAAACGTTAACGCGGCGGAAAAATTGGGAATTGAAGCTGCTGAAGTAGAGCGTAAAAGAAAGAAAGATGAAATGGATGCTGATACGACAAATGATAACAGCAAAAATAATGGAGCAAAAGCCGTAAAGCAAAGAGAGAAAAAACGGTCTTTGAATATATTGGCATGAGTACCATACTGCAATTCCCGGCTTAGGTGTCCGCCTCCTCATGAGTGATAGTTATCGTAACTTAAGACTTCGGGTAGGCTTATTATTGTACTATTAAACTGAATGAGAAGAAGCGGAAATAATCGAAAAACGATTTTCTCCGTTTCTTCTCATTTAGACTAAGATATGGTTGTATTGAACCCACTAGCACTTCTTACATACTAGAATTTATAGATACCATAGCCAATACCTTTTGATGTCACATCAAAATTTCCGGCAACTCCCAAATAACTCATATCCAAAATCTTCATGTTACGATAATCAAGATTAAAGTCTAAATTAGGAGCAATTTCCTGAGATAGACCAATTTTCCAGTTAGTAATATCAGAAGCTGCATCACCAATCTAAATAGTGCTAATTAATAAGCCCGTTATTAATTTAGCATGAGCTGAACAATCAAAATATGACTTTCACGGTAGTTCCTATGCCTTCTTTGCTATGAATATTTATCGATGCAGAATGACGTTCTGCAATTCTGTAGCATACAGCTAAACCTAAACCAGTTCCCTGTGGTTTAGTCGATAGGAATGGAGTACCTATTTTATCTAAGAATTCCTTGGGGATTCCACATCCTTCATCGGCTATTGATAGAACCGGTCTATCTTCAGTTATATATGTTGCTATTGCCACGCTCCCATCATCATCTGTCGCCTCAATTGCATTTTTAACTAAATTTAAAATTAGTTGCCTAATTTCTTTTTCGTCTAATATCAATGAAGGGATATCTCCAAGTTCAAGATTAATTTGTATACCTTTAAGCACCCCGTCAGCTTGCATTAAGGGCACTATTCTTGCTATTATTTTATTCAAATCCGATTCTTTTAAATCCACTCTACGATCTTTTGCCAATGATAAGAATTCGGTAATAATTTCATTTGCACGGTCTAGTTCTTCAATCATCATCTCAAGGCTAGATGCATATTTACTGAATTCAGTTTTTTTATTAAGAAATTGTAGATACCCTCTGACGGTGGTAAGCGGATTTCTAACTTCATGTCCAATACTAGCTGCCATTTCTCCAACTAAATTCAGTCGATCTAAACGAGCCATTTCTATTTTTTGGGCAGATATCATATCAGCAATATTTTTAGTTAAATCCATCATTTCATTAATTTTATTATTTATGGTATTGACATTATTCATTTCTTTATCCAAATGTACTTGACTTACATTTACCATACTGACCGAGGCTGCTAATTTTTTCATTGACAGCGATATTTTGTCTAAACTGTCACTAAGCAACTTTGATTTCGCTGTTAATATTTGCTGCTGATATTCTGCTTTCGACATATTGTTAGCAACGATGTAAAGCACATCTGCTGCAGCTTCAACACTTTCTTTTGATAACTGACGAATTTCCTTGACCGATTCAAAGTATCCATCTTCGCTAATCCCAATCTCTTTAGCAATTTTACGATACTTTTCTTCATTTGGAATATCCATTAGCACTTGTCCACCTAATATAGTCCCAATTTGCCGCCCTTCTAATATAATTGGAGCAGCAAAATCAATAAGCCCCGCATGACATTCATATACAACCGGTTTTCCAAGACGTGCAGCCTCTTCTCCAGCTTTCCGATGCGATTCTGCACATCGCTTATCGCCCTTAGATGTTGCATGAATATAATCCATACAATATCTAGTATAATTACTCGGGTTAGTGATAGCATCTCCCTCAAGATTTACAGTCACACTGGCCACCCCTACCCCTTTAGCAAAACTATCTTGAAATCGTTGCAGGAAATTAATATCTATAACATCTGATAATTGAATATTGCTTAAGTCCAATCCGTTTTTGACTTTGACTGTTGTACGTTCAGTTCTTGTGACTTGATCATCCATTCCCATTCCTCCTGCTGATTTCACATCTCCGAAACATTTTTGAAATAAATAACCCATATTTTTTAAAGTCTTTTAGCAACGTTCTTTGACTTGTGAATGTGAATGATGTCACAAAATCTATTTAGCTGTTTAGTCATATGATTTCTTTATAACAAGAAACCTCTAACTTCTAATAATGCATATATTTGTCCTAAAAATGCAAATTCCTGCAAAAAATCTCATTTTTAGTAAATATTGTAATGCTTTTTATGGATTACATCTAACGACTCCGATTATCCTCTGTTGGACGAGAGCGAGGTGATAGCATTGACGATTATACGAATGGTCATATGACTCCGAGTGTAACGAATAATAATTTATTGAAATTAAATGAATCAATAATGAATACACGTAGTAAGACGTTTTCTTTGAAATTTACTGGTAAATACGAAGAAGATAAAATTCAGCTGATTCGAATTTGCGATATGTTAGATCAATCTCTAAAGGATATGAAAATATCAGTAGGTCTTCGAAATACAATTTACTACACAAAGTCAAAACAAGAATTGCAAGATGCCATACAATTCAAAGATTTAATCTGGAAACAGTTAAACAAGGATCTTAAAGATGATGGTTATATCCGTACAAACTAATAACGATAAGAACGGGGCTGTCTCAAAACGATTAAAAAAATCGTAGCGAGGCAGCCCTGTTTTTATGGACAAAAGAATAAAAGTTCTTTGGGGCCTCCTCTGCACATCCGAATCTTATTATGCAGCCGGCCTTTTGACTGTAGACAAATATCCATCAATAATTTTTTTAATGTCTAGATCCATCGGAATTTTATCATTAATTGGGTACAACATGCCATGTTGAGAAACTAAAGCCCATTGTCCGTCCCTATTTTCATATGTCAGATCAACTCTGCCGAGATATATGTTATCTTCTCCCCCAGCCTGAACAATTGGAATACCACCTGTTCGATAAATAGGCTGCTGAATGACATAATGATCATCGGCCCCGATAATAAGAGACAATCCACTGCCTGCTAATTTCATATCCATTTGAACATCTACTGCAAGCCCAGCGTGAGACAAGAGCAATTGAATGTCCGATTCCTTGCGCACCTGAGGAATTAGCTCTGCCACTGCTGTGAGGGGATCTTCTACAATCTTGTTTGAAGCTTGGGAATATCTCCTTACCTTGGTAGAAGATACACCAATGATACCTACTCTAACATCTTGTATTGATTTAACAATATAAGGTTTCACCCCTGGCAGATATTCGCCATTGGTTGTCTTAATGTTGGAACATAAGGTAGGAAATTTTGCC